>CAYQMO010000067.1:0-15057 GCA_964418315.1 uncultured Geobacter sp.
GAACCAGCGGAGACATCAGGAGAATCACACTCTGCAGGGCTTCTTTCATAACAGCCGGAAATTGAGGCGATGCCAGTTCCGCAGGCTGAAGAGTATTGAGCAGCTCCATTACGGCAGCAATCGCTGTGTTGAAATGAAAACGCTCGTCCAGATCTTCAGTGACTTTCCGGATTGTTTTATGTACCGCTCTGCGCAGGTTTCGTTCTTCTGCAGATAATGTTGGCGGATCAAGCGTACCGGCACCTTGTATCATGTCAAGTCTATCGTGAACCAGTTTCCAGATTCGGCTGAGGAAGCGGAAAGAGCCATCAACGCCCTGATCATTCCAATCGAGATCCTTCTCAGGTGGCGCAGCAAAAAGAGAAAAAAGCCGGGCAGTATCGGCGCCATATTTTGAGATCAAAGCGTCAGGATCGACCACATTCCCCTTCGACTTACTCATTTTTGCGCCATCTTTAATGACCATGCCTTGCGTTAGCAGATTGATAAATGGTTCACTCGCTGAAATGTGCCCAAGATCTCGCATTACCTTGGTAAAAAAGCGCGCATAGAGGAGGTGCAGCACGGCATGCTCGATACCGCCGATGTATTGATCGACAGACATCCAGTAGTCAACGGAGTCACGGTCAAGTATGCCATCCTTGTAGTCGGGACAACAGTAACGCAGGAAATACCAGGATGACTGCACAAAGGTGTCCATTGTATCGGTTTCACGACGGGCGTCCTTTCCGCATACAGGGCATGAACAGTTGACAAAAGATTCCATCCTGGCGAGAGGACTCCCCCCTTCGCCGCTGAAAGCAACATCTTTAGGGAGTACCACCGGCAGATCTTTTTCCGGAACCGGTACCACGCCGCAACTGTCGCAATAGATCACCGGAATCGGATTGCCCCAGTAGCGCTGGCGTGAGATCCCCCAGTCCCTGAGACGGAAATTGACCGTTTTGGCCCCCCTCCCCTGCTCATGCAGAAAATCTGCAATGGCCTCTTTTGCGTCACCGCTCTGCATACCGTCAAACTGACCGGAGTTGACCATTATCCCGGCTTCAGTGAATGCTTCACTCATGGTCGCAGGGTCAAATATTACCCCTTCCGGCTGGATGACAACCCGCAGCGGCAAGTCGTATTTTTTGGCGAACTCAAAATCACGCTGATCATGTGTCGGCACAGCCATGACGGCGCCCGTTCCGTAATCCATCAGGACAAAGTTAGCCAGATACACCGGCATTCTGGCCCCGGTCACCGGATTCGTACAGTAGGAACCGGTAAAAACTCCTTCTTTTTCCAAATCATCGGCGGTGCGTTTGATCCGCTCTGTTTTTCTGATTTTGTCGATAAAAGCGCTGACCGTCTCCAAGTATTCAGGAGTAGTCAATTCAAGCGCCCGTGGATGTTCAGGTGCCAGCGACATAAAGGTCGCACCAAAGACGGTGTCCTGACGCGTGGTGTAAACCCTGATCGGATCTGTGCTGTTTTCAACCGCAAAGTCAATCTCGCAGCCAAAACTTTTACCGATCCAGTTGCGCTGCATGACAAGTACCCTCTCCGGCCAACCGGGGAGAGAATAGGTGTTTTCAAGAAGTTCATCAGCATAATCGGTTATCCGGAAAAACCACTGATCCAGCTCTTTTAAATTGACGTCACTGTCACAGCGCCAGCAACCGCCGTCTTCAACCTGCTCATTGGCAAGAACGGTCTCGCACTTGGGGCACCAGTTGACAAAAGATGTTTTCTTATAGGCGAGACCTTTGGCAAACATTTCCAGAAACAATTTCTGTTCCCACCGGTAGTAATCAAGATCACAAGTTGCCAGTTCACGATCCCAGTCGTATGAGAAACCCATTTTTTTAATCTGGTTCCGCATATATGCAATATTTTCATAAGTCCAGGTAGCCGGATGACTCTTGTTCTGAATAGCGGCATTTTCGGCCGGCATGCCAAACGCATCCCACCCCATCGGGTGCATGACATTAAAGCCGCGCATTCTTTTAAATCTGCCGACAACGTCGCCTATCGAATAATTACGAACGTGCCCCATATGGATCCGCCCTGATGGATATGGAAACATTTCCAGCAGATAATATTTCTGCTTGTTCTTGTCCGCCGACGCCTTGAATGTTTTCTCGTTTTCCCAGATGGACTGCCATTTTTGTTCAATCTCTTTAGGTGAGTACTTCAATTCCACGGTAATGTCCTTTCGTTTTTCAAATTTGTTAAGCCGATCCGCCTTGAAAAATTATTTCCGATACAATCTGCGCGAGTGGGACGCAGCGATCGACAACCCCTGTCGCAACCGCTTCGCGAGGCATACCATACACAATAGCAGACTCTTCGGACTCGGCAATGACGTAGCCACCATGTTCTTTTATAGTCCTGACCCCCTTGCTGCCGTCGTTACCCATCCCGGTCATGATCACCGCCGTCACTCGACTACGGTAAATTGCCGCGCACGATTGTAACATGAGATCCACTGACGGAACATATCTGTCCGTTTCAGAAGGCTGTACTATGCGGGCAACCACCTGCTCCCCGCGTACTTCAAAGATCATGTTTTTACCTCCGGGAGCTATATAAGCCCTGCCAGGAAGAACTAGATCGCCATCTTCAGCCTCTTTAATATCATAAGATGATGTTCTGTTAAGGCGTTCAGCAAACGCCTTGGTAAAGCCTTGCGGCATATGCTGCGAAACCGCTATGGCAAACGGATATTTCTGTTCAAATGCTGAAAATATCTGCTGTAAAGCAGGAGGACCACCGGTCGAAGAGCCTATTGCGACTAAGGCAGTATCATGCTGAATACCGATTCTCGCACTTCCTGCCAGCGCCATCGGTTTAGGCTTGGCTGCCCTGCTCCCAACTGCCGCGTTTATTGACTCTAGCCTGCCCTGACCTAGAGGTAAATGCAGAAGAAACTGCATTATTTTTTTATGCAGATCCTCTTTAATACTTAGAAGTTCTATCGAAGCAGCACTCGAAGGCTTCGCAACAAAATCGAGCGCCCCTAGTTCAAGTGCCTTAAATACCTTATCAGCTCCGCTCAGGGCACTAATAACAATCACCGGCAGTGAAAAGCGGGTCGTCAGGATACGTAAAAGCGTGAAGCCATCCATTTTGGGCATTTCAAGATCCAGAGTCACCATATCCGGTTTCAACTCTATGACCTTCTGAATACCATCCTCTCCGTTTACGGCATAACCGACCACTTCAACAGAGTCGAGGCTTTCCAGCATGCTGCTGATGGTGCGACGGCTGAATGCTGAATCATCAACGACAACAATTCTAATTCTTTTCACCGGGTACCTCTTGCAATAATAAAAAATGTTTTTGATATACCATATCGTTTTTAAAGTGCCTGAGGGTAAATGAGGTTGTGATGTTTATTAGCGATTCAGAGTGACCCAACAGGAGAAAGCCACCGTCATAAAGCGCTGAATGAAAAGACTCTATGACGCGATTCCTGGCAGCCACGTTAAAATAGATAATAACGTTACGGCAAAATATAAGATCAAACTGGCCAGAGAGCGAGAGATGAGGAGTATCAAACAGATTGAGGTAACTGAAGGTTACCATTTCACGAATGGAGCTTATTACCTTATAGCTGTCATCCTGCTGGATGAAAAAGCGCTTCAGATCATGCTCTTCCGTAGCGCGAAAGGATTGTTTACCGTATACGGCCCGTTGTGCCTGCTGGAGAACCTTCTTACTGATATCAGTCCCGACTATTTCAATCTTCCACCCCTCAAGCTCAGGAATATCGCTCAGCAGCATGGCAATGGTGTAAGGCTCTTCTCCGGTAGAACAACCGGCGCTCCAAATCCGCAGTGAACGATTGCCGCGATCTGCTTTATGTTTCATCAGTTCAGGAATTATTTCATCAGAAAAAGCCTTTAACTGGTAGGCTTCACGGAAAAAATAGGTCTCATTGGTGGTAATAATACTCATGATATCCATGAGTTCTTGCTCTTTACGACGATTATATTTCAAATAATGGTAATAATCATAAAAAGATGCGAGATTTAAATCAAGTAAGCGGTGTGAAAGACGGCTTTCAATAAAGTATTTTGATTCGAGCTCAAAATAAATACCACAGTGCGCGTAAATGGAGTCCCGTAGAAGGATGAATTCATCGTCAGACATTGTGTGAGTTTGTTTGAAGGAGAATGATGTCATTGACAAACTGGGTTGAGCGAAATGAAGTTGGCATCCTTGATGGCAGCCACACAGTCAAAAACGGCTTTCCTAAGAATCTCATTATCAGCCAGTTGGACAAGTTCGCTCGGTATTGGCATCGGCTTTGCCAGAAGTCTCAAAGCCCCGAGAACTGCAAAACGGAAAAACAGATCGTCCCTCAAAAAAAGCGCCTTCATCAGATGTTCCGCAGCATCGGCATCGCCCAAAGCACCCAATCGCTCTGCTGCTGCAGAGGCGACATTAGCTTCGGGATCATTCAACGCACGAATCAATGATGGCACAAAGACAGGGTCACCGATTCCCCCCATGATATCTATTATGAACTTGCGCAGAGCGGCATCACTGTCATCCATCATTTTCACCAAGAGCGGTGCGGAGAAAGAGCCGAGTCTGATTGCCGCTTCAGCGGCTGAATTTCTCAACCCGGCGTTATCTTCATTGCGGATAAGATCAAGCAGAAGTTCCACAGAATCAAGATCGGGAGCCGACTGCACGTAAATTTCAACCGCCTCTTTTCGTACCTGCCAGCTTTCGTCCCCCATAGCAGTAAATATATTTTGCATATCAATCACCGTAATACTCCTATCTGAAGATGGTACGGCATCATTGAAATAAAATAGATTGTTCATGACTTTTGCTGTGAAGCAGTGAATCTATATCCAGAATCATAAATACACTGTTTCGATACATACATACGCCGTGCAGGAACTCCATTCCTACACCGGCTACATTTTGCAGGGGCGGTTTAATGTCACTTATCTGCACTGAAATGACTTCTATAACATCATCAACGGCAAGAGCCAAGAGTTGTCTGACCAGTGATACGACCAGCAGCTTACCGGCAGAGGCATCATCAGCGGCAGGCATTCCGAAACGCTTACGCATATTCATAACAGGTATAACAGTGCCGCGAAGATTAATAACTCCCTCCAGCAGATCTGAAGTACAGGGCAAAGGAGAGAGCATCTGCGGCACAAGAATCTCACTGATTCTCATTATATCAACGGCAAACTGGGTATTTCCAATATTTAAACATGCAAGTTCGATATGTGTTGGAACCTCTTCCATAAGGTGCTCCTTTATCACTTCAGGTCGATGTCAGCACAATTTTCAACATTTACAATTATTATCAGTCGTTCTTCAGAACGCCCTATCCCGCTGATAAAGTCACGATCAATACCATCCATGACAGCAGGCGCTTCTTCAAAAGCACCTGTTTTAACCCGTACAACCTGAAACACTTCATCAACCAGCAGACCGCTCAATGAGTTTTTACCTTTAACGACAATTATGCGTTCTTTACCCCCCTGCCCGCTTCGAACCAGACCAAGGCGAAGACGCATGTCAATAACCGGAATGATAACACCGCGCAGAGAGAGTATCCCTGAAACAAAAGCCGGAGCACGGGGGACTTCGGTCACTTCTCTCAGTTTGATAATCTCTTTGATATCCATGATGTCTATGCCATAGATTTCATTGGAAACGCGAAAACATAGAAATTCCCGGTTGGACTCCTCACTGGATTCAGATGTGATATCACCGGAATCGGCAGAGTCGGCGTCACACCCTGCAGCGGTTCTGCCAGCAAGAATTGCTTCCAGCGGGGTGCGCGGTTCGGCAAAACTCTGCAGCATCGCACTTTCAAAGAGCGGTACAGCAGCCACCGGGGAGGCAGCAGGCGTGAGTGCATAATCCTCAACCGGTTGCAAAGATTTTTTTCTTATTTTGGCAAGATCCATCCCTGTACCGCCTACATCATCAGTTCATCTTTAATTTCGTCGATTATGCCTGAATCTATTATCGCAGCGTCACATCCATAAGCGACCAGTAAGGCGTTAGTTGCCATTGAATTGATTTTGCGTGGTACTCCGCCACTTAGTTCATGAATTCGCTGAACCGCATCCGGAGTAAACAGACCGGGTGCCCCCCCTGCCCTTTCAAGCCGAAAATCAAGGTATTCCATGATTTCATCGAGCAACAGCGGTTTCAGGTGGTAATTAAGCGAGATACGCTGCCGTAGCGGCTCGAAGCGACTGGATGCCATTATCTGACGCAGCTCCGGTTGTCCCATTATGACAACAGCAAGCAGGTTACGGTCATCCAACTGAAAGTTTGTCAGGAGCCGTATTTCATCAAATACTTCGGCATCCGTTATCATTTGAGCTTCATCAACAACAAGCACCGGACATATATCGCGCCTATTTAATGTGTAAACTGCTGTATGAATCTGATTGATAAGGGTATCTTTCGCATCTGCCGGCTGTTCTATTTCAAGTATCCGGGCAATCGTCCGCAGAAATTCAACCGCATTCAAGCGGGGGTTGATGATATAGCAAAAACGAAATCTTGATCCCAGCCGATCCATAAGAGCACGTGACAGTGTGGTTTTGCCACACCCTATGTCGCCTGATAATACGGCCAGTTCCCGCTCTTCAACAACAAATTCCAGTCTGGCGAGAGCCTCTTCATGGCCTCGGCTCAAATAGAGAAATCGTGGATCAGGAGTTTTACTGAATGGTTTTTCTTTAAAGCCGAAATAACGTTTGTACATATACGTCAGTTCCCCGAACGCATCGTTTCGTTAATGATGCCACCGGCATCCAATACAAGAATGGTACGCTGGTCACCAAGGTCTGCTGCGCCGGAAATACCACGGATGCGCTTGAATGAGTCACCAAGCGGCTTTATCACAATGTCCTGCTGACAGACCAGATCATCAACGGCAATTCCGAGCCGTTTTTCAGCGACGCCAACTACGACAACATAAAATTCCTTTGGTTGTTCGACATCTCTCCGAATATCGAAATAATTTTCAAGTCGCAGAAGAGGCAGTGTCGATTCACGAAGCGTAATGACCTCCCTCCGTTCCACAGTCACCACATCTTTGCTTGTCATTAGCAGTGATTCAAGTACCGACATGATCGGCAAAGCATATATTCTACCGCTGCAGCGTATGATAAGCGCTTTGATAATAGCCAGCGTGACCGGAAGAGTAATAAGAAAGCGACTCCCCTCCCCTTTGCGTGTTTCAATATCAACCATACCGGAAACAGCAGCGATGTTGTTTTTCACAACATCCATGCCAACGCCCCGTCCGGAAATCTCACTTACGGTCTCATTGGTTGAAAAACCCGGGAGAAAAATAAAATTAAGAACCTCGCGGTCGGTAATCACAGTTGTCTCGGTAATCAATCCCTTTTGTAAGGCTTTCTTTTTTACCTTCTCGACGTCTATACCACCGCCGTCGTCTTCAACTTCGATAACGACATGATTGCCTTTTTGATATGACGAAATCCGAATGGTACCTTTTTCGGCTTTGCCCTGCGCCAGTCGAATCTCTTTTGATTCGATGCCATGATCTATGGCATTACGGATAAGGTGCATCATCGGGTCGGATACATCCTCAACGATCAGTTTATCCAACTCAGTATCAGCTCCGTAAAACGTGAGGTTCACGTTTTTACCCTGCTCACGGGAAATTTTACGGACAACGAGTGACATTTTTTCGTACAACTGCCCGATCGGGATCATGCGAATATCCATAACCCCTTTTTGCAGCTCTGACAGCTTGCGTTCAAGCCCCGTTGCAGCCTTGCCGAGTTCAACAGAGAGACCGGAGTACCCTGCATCACGCATCTTGTTGGAGACTGCTTCAATGGCTGAGTTTGCCAAGACAAGTTCACCGACGATATTCATCAATTCATCCAGTTTCCCGATGTCAACGCGAACTGTATGGCTCATGCTTTTTGCACTCGATACGGTATCTTCCGGCTTTTGAGGCGGGGACGCAATCACGGTTTCAGCGGAGGGCGACCGTAAAGCGGGTACTTTAACGGGCTTCTCACGTTCATTCACCTTGGTGGCAATGACCGGCATTGCTGTCGGTCCTGCTTCCGGCGGTATTTCCGATATGCCGGAGCCGAGCCTCGTTACAGTAACGGCATCACGTTCAACAGCGGTTTTCAACTCTTCGAGTGAGCGTTTTGAGCCAAAAAGAATATCAAAATCGATATTGGCGTCATTGTTGGCGCTCACGCCCGGCAGTGTACTGATAACCTCTCCACGCTCTTTAAGAATGTCAGTAACCGCTGATAAATCGGTATCAAACGTTGTCAGGTCAAATGATGCATGAACATTGTAAATGGTGACTTTTTTAGCAAGGTTATCTCTCAGGCGATGCTCTTCATATTCCGTGAGTGAGTTAAGCAGTTGAGCAGGAAGAGCAAGAGTGTCAAGCGATAAAATGGCGCTGTTGTTGCCGGAGGG
Source organism: uncultured Geobacter sp. (assembly GCA_964418315.1). Lineage (GTDB taxonomy): Bacteria > Desulfobacterota > Desulfuromonadia > Geobacterales > Pseudopelobacteraceae > JACRCG01. Next base: position 8,458 of record CAYQMO010000067.1, read on the forward strand.
GGCGAGACAACTGTTGATGCTGGCGACACATCTGGCTATATCCGGAGACATTCCGCTCTCTTCGCCTGAAGCAAAACTCCGCAGCATGGCAGATAACAATTCATTGGCATCAAACAGAACAGCCATAAGTTGCTGAGTCAACGGCAGTTTTCCAAGGCGCATACTGTCGAGCAGATTCTCCATGTTATGAGCAAGCTCTGCAACATCACCAAAGCTGAACATCGCTGCCAGACCCTTTAAAGAATGAGCGCCACGGAAGATCGAATTTAATACATCCGGATTAAACTCACCCCTTTCTGCCATATCGGAGAGGTCAGCTAATTCGGAGCCGAGCTGTTCAATAATTTCCTCGGCTTCAGCTATAAAATCCTGATTAATTTTTGAATGTGGTGAGCTCTGTTCACTCATTGTTACTCGCTTTTATGCTAAATACTGATTGAGCAATGACTGGAGTTCGGAAGTTGAAAATGGTTTTATAATGTACTCATTCGCACCCAACTGTTTCCCTTTTGCAATATCCTTTGAGCTCCCCTCTGATGATATTATAAAAACAGGAGTAGCTGCATAATTCGGATTTTTGCGGAGATAGCTGATAAGTTCGAGACCGTTAATATCCGGCATATTTATATCGGTCAAAATAAGATCAATATGACCGCGCGGCAGTAATTTCAATGCGTCAAAACCACTTGAAGCCTCGATTATATGAAAGTCACCTACTGATTCTACAACAGAGAGTAGCATGGCTCGCATGGTCGCCGAATCGTCAACAATTAAAATAGTCTTGGTACTCACACTCTACCCCTCCGGCAAAATAGATGAAAGTCAATGGTTCGGCAGCACTCGCTATCTGGCATGTTCGCCCCCCGATTTACGTGATGTATCAGTTTTGTCGCGACCACGGAACATCAATCTCAAGGGAACACCGTCAAAACCGAACGCTTCACGGAACTTGTTGATAAGGTAGCGTTCATATGAATAGTGAATATTATCGGGCTGGTTGGTGAAAATGACAAAGGCGGGAGGGCGGGTGGCAACCTGGGTGGCAAAGTAAAACTTAACTCTTCGACCATGCGACAGTGGCGCGTGGTGCGATTCAATCGCATCAGTAAAAACATGGACGAGTTCTGATGTCGTAACACGACGGCAGTACTGTTCCATAACCTCATCAACCGTCGCCATGATTTTGCCTGAGCGCTGCCCTGTTTTTGCCGAAACGCAGACTATCGGGGCGTATGCCAGATATTTAAATCCGTCCCTGATTTTCGCGATATAGACGCCGAGAGTGGAGTTATCCTTTTCGAGCAGATCCCATTTGTTAATGACGAAAACACATCCTTTACCCGCTTCATGAACATATCCTGCAATACGCTCATCCTGTTCGGTAACACCCTCTTCGGCATTGATAACCATAAGCACAACATCGGCTCGTTCAATGCTGCGGAGCGCATCACAGACACTGTATTTCTCAAGTTTTTCCGTCGTCTTCCCCTTACGCCGAATACCGGCGGTATCGATAAGAACATACGGTTTTTTGTTACAGGTAAACGGGGTGTCAACAGAATCGCGGGTTGTTCCGGCTGTCGGGTTAGCGACAACCCGGTCAAAACCGAGTAGACGATTGACCAGTGACGACTTGCCGACATTTGGCCGCCCGACAACGGCGATACGGATAACATTCTCTTCAGGGTCAACTGTTTCACTCGGAGGAAATACATCCAGTATATTTTCAACCAGATCGCTGACTCCGCGATTGTGCTCTGCGGAAATAGTGTACAACTCACCAATACCGAGCGAATAGAATTCTGCCGAGTCAATCTCCAATTTTTCGCCGTCAACCTTGTTCACCACGAAAAACACCGGCTTTTTAACGCGCCGCAGCATACCGGCAACCTCAATATCCGCAGGGGTCAGACCGCTTCTGGCATCCATCATAAAAATGATAACGTCAGCCTCTTCAATGGCAAGTTTGGATTGTTCACGCATCTGCTGCAGCAGAAGATTTTCGGTTACCGGCTCAAAACCACCGGTGTCGATAAGAATAAACGGCTTGTCGAAACGGGTAATATTGGCGTAATTGCGATCACGGGTAACACCTGGGGTATCATCGACGATAGCACGGCGATGTCCAAGCAGACGGTTAAAAAGGGTTGATTTGCCCACGTTGGGCCTGCCAACTATACATACCACAGGCTTCATATTGTTCCTAAACAGCAAAATTAACTACACTTACAGGCGAACATCGCTGATTGATATAACTATCTTCATAGCGAAAACTTCCACGAAATATTTGCCACATTAAGGCAAACCTACCAGAACCGCAAGTCTCTTTTAAATTTGATTGCTTGCAAACAGTTTCGCCATACCGGACATCACTGATAATTACGGATCGTCTTTAACAGTTTTCCGACAATAACGGTCTCGGCGGTTCCAGCCTGTATGATTATCGGTTCCATGGTCATATTCTCAGGTTGCAAGCGGATATGGCTGTCATTTCTAAAGAACCGCTTCAACGTCGCTTCTCCGTCAATCATGGCAACAACAATCTCGCCATTTTCGGCAGTACGTTGAGGTCGGATCAGTACCAGATCTCCATCAAGAATATGAGCATCAATCATGCTGTCGCCTTCGACCCGCAGAAAAAAGCAGCCTTTATCACGCACCCAGTTCATATCGAGGTTGAAATACCCCTGGATATCCTCATAAACCGGCGCAGGCTGTCCGGCTTTGATCTTGCCGATAACGGGCACTGAAACAGTCCCCCCTCTGCCGGTGACAGAAATGCTTCTGGAACTGCCTTCCCGCCGCGTGATGTACCCCTTGCGTTCCAATTCATCAAGATGACGGATAGCAGTAACGGTACCTTTGGCGTTTATGTGACCGGAGATTTCCCGCAGCGTAGGAGGACATGTGTTGCTGTCCAGATAGGACGTGATGAAATCTAATACACACTGCTGCCGTTCAGTTAGTGGTTCCATGACATCCCCTGTATGCATTCAAATGATACCCGTATCAAATGATAGCTGTGTGTAGAGGAATACGTCAAGTGGAATTTTTGGTAATTCTGAGGATGAGATACAGCTTTCTGTTGCTCGAGGATTGGAGTATAAGGAGACCGTAGACATTTAAAACCACAATGAGGAAAAACAATGCTCAATATTTATGAGATTCCGGTGCAGACCGCAGCAGGCGAAACAAAAACTCTTGCCGAATATCGTGGTAAGGTACTACTGATTGTCAACACCGCCAGCAAGTGCGGTTTCACCCCTCAGTATGCCGGACTTGAAGCTCTTTACAGAAAATATGGAGCACAAGATTTTGTGGTGCTCGGTTTTCCCTGCAATCAGTTTGGTGCCCAGGAGCCGGGAGACATATCAGAGATCCAGTCATTCTGCTCTTTGACCTATGACGTGACATTTCCGTTGTTCGCCAAAGTCAATGTGAACGGCAGTGATGCAGCACCGCTTTACCAGAATCTCAAATCCGCTGCACCAGGCTTACTCGGAAGTGAGGCCATCAAATGGAATTTCACCAAGTTCCTCATTGACCGTAAGGGCAAGGTGCTGGCACGTTATGCTCCCACCACCACACCGGAAAATCTGGAAAGTGCCATCAAAGCGGCGTTAGATAAGCCTGCTCAATAGTTGTGTAGATTGCTGCTGCAATTGTGCACTGGTTCAACAAGAGGAATAATTGCATTGACACTACTAAGATCACAGAGTATTTTCCGATCACTCGGGAAGCAAATTCCTATCCCTGGTTATTGATAGCGTGAGACAAACTAGCAGGGATAATCAGCAAACTCCACAGCCCCGCTAAGTTGCGGAAAATGTTGAAAAAAGGTTTCCATGAGCGCTACTGATCAACATTCATCACTACCCCGCATTCATCTTCAAGCCGAAAAAGTCTCTGGAAAATTACTTCAACAGAGATACCGCCTATCCCTCATTCTGAGTGGCATTTTGCTCCTTGCTACGACAACGATTATTGTTTGGATATCTGCGCTTACCCATCATAAGACCATGTTGAAGAGTTTGATGGCTCAGGGACAGCAACTTCAATTTTCCCTCGAAGATACTATTAACAGAGTGCAGTCACATATATTCAGTATGCGCCGCTCGATGGAAAACCGCTTGACCCATCCAGAACTGATTGATACCGGGTTAAGTAAACGTCTCGGTAAAGCGACGAAAGAATCTGAGTGGGAAAAGCTTGGCATTGGATCGCTGTTTATTAATCCTAACGATATGCTCGATACTCAGATATTTCAGCGTGATTTATCAATTTCCATTACCATGCTCTCAGAAACAAGCCATTCACACTCATGGAACAAGATATTTCCGTTTTCCTATTATTACGACGCCGGAGAGCGTTGGACGATAAGCACTCCGTTTCTGTCGCGTGCAAAACTTTTTGAAGTAACGCAGTCGCAGGATATGCTCACGGCTATAACAGAGCTATTTGATGCAAACGGCACGCGGCCAGTGGCAGTGGTTGGTCCGCAAGCGAACCCTAAGCGTCAATCAGTTTGGACAACCCCCTACAAGGACGTGGTTGGCAATGGCATGATGGTGACCTTGCTGGCACCAGTGTATTTAGGTGATAACTATATCGGTGCAGTCGGCACCGATGTTACCCTTAGTGTGCTCGACACAGTGATGTTTAAGCACCCTTTGAGCATTGGTCGCGCTATGGTCATTGACCACACCGGTATACTGCTTGCCGACAGTGGGGGGACCTTAAAGGATGCGGTTGGTGTTGTGCCTCTGAATAAAATCTTCGCTTCGGCACCTGTCACTAAACTTCTCGAAGGAATAAGATTCATCGTGGATGAGAATGGGGATTCGTGGACTGCATTGCCTCTACAAGGAACCAATTGGATTCAATTGATTTATCTGCCGCATAAGGACGCACAGGCTCATGTTATTTCAGGTGTTTTGCCACTTGCTACCATGTCGTTCTTTCTCGTAATCGCCATTTTCGTTCTCGGATGGATACAAAACAGTCGTTACGCGCGTCCCGCCCTGATGTTGGCGGAATATGTTGACCTGCTTGAAGCAGAACCAGACATCAAACCCCCATCTGTACCAACAACCTGGCAGCGTTGGTTTGATCACTTAACTCGCACCACCGTTGAGCGTAGGCAACTTTTTCGACAAATACAAGATTATGCGAACCAACTTGAGCTTACTGTAAATGATCGAACCAAGGAATTGAATTGCACCATCGAAGAACTAAAGCAAACTCAAGCAGTCTTGATAGAAGAGCAAAGTAACGCCCTGGCATTAAAAGTATTAGCCGAGGAGGCAACTCACGCTAAATCGATGTTCCTTGCCAACATGAGCCACGAAATTCGCACCCCGATGAACGGGCTCCTGGGAATGGCACAACTGCTTGAATTAACTGACTTAACAGCAGATCAGCAGGGGTATGTTGATGATCTCAAACTGTGCGGCAAGAACCTGATGTCACTGGTTAACGACATACTTGACCTCTCCAAGATTGAGGCTGGAAAGATTACGATAGAACCGCAGGAATTTGATCTGCGTCGTGCCATCGACGAAGTCTACAGGTTGCAGAAATCAGCCATATTCGAGAAGAGGCTTGCGCTGAATATCACTGTTGCTGAAGATATGCCGAACACGATTATAGGAGATCAACTTCGGGTCAAACAGATAATCCTGAACCTGCTTGGTAATGCTGCGAAGTTCACAAAGTCCGGGGGCATCTCCATTGCTGCCCAGGTGTATGAGCGGCATTATGGTAGCTGTATCATTCAGATTTCTGTTACCGATACCGGCATCGGCATTTCGCCTGAGGCACACAACAATATCTTCAAACCGTTTGTTCAGGAGGATGGTTCAACTACCCGCCGGTTTGGCGGCACCGGACTTGGCCTGACTATCAGTCGCCGCTTGGCAGAGCTTATGGGTGGCGATATTTCTGTAGAGAGCACCCAAGGTGTCGGCAGCAGCTTCATACTTAAACTCCCCTTCACTATTCCGACCACAATACAGCATACTGACGTAATCAATTCTCAGATACCTTCACTAGCCTGGGACGGCCCTCCTTTGCGGATTCTGCTAGTGGATGACAACCATGTTAATCTTAAATTCGCAAGCTTACTGCTTGGCAAGCATGGTCACCGCGTAGTGACGGTTGAGAATGGCATGGAAAGCCTGGAAGCGCTCGGGCAAGAGGAGTTCGATCTCGTCATGATGGATGTTCAGATGCCCGTCATGACTGGCGAGGAGGCACTCCGGGCTATCCGTGCAAAAGAGGAAGGTACACCTTTCCACCAAAAAATAATTGCTGTTACAGCCCATGCATTACGCAATGAAAAGGAACGCTTTCTTGATGAAGGTTTTGATGGCTATCTATCAAAACCGATGATACAGAAGGAGATGGTCGCTGAAATGAAAAGGGTTATGAGTTTAACTTTTTGATAGCCATTCCGGGTAAATTGCATATCTCCAGTCCGGCCCCCGCCAACTCCACCGGTCCCCCCCTGCGGTTTTCCCTTTGACAATGCAACAACCAACCGCAAGTTTGAATCCACAACGCAAACCGGTGGGCAATGCCCCCTGCCACCCATGGTGTCTA
>CAYQMO010000067.1:15157-17107 GCA_964418315.1 uncultured Geobacter sp.
TCGGATAAACGCCGATACCAGCATTGTAAAGTGGCGCGACAAGACCCTTCCATTCGGCGAGCTGAGTCGCCAGGGTGCTTGCGGATGCGCTGGCACCGGATGCTGTGATGTCTCCGGCAAACAGTACAACCTTCACGCCGTCTGCAACCATTGACGTGGCCATCTCTCCAACGATGGAAGAGGAAGGGACATGCGTATCACCTACCACCGCGAAACGCCAACTGGCAGGTGCATTCGACACAACGGCCTTTGCGTCTCTAACCAAGCGAATAAAGTTGTAAATGCGTACTGCGTCACCTTGCGGTCCGCGACCAGTGGGGTAGCTGGACGGATTGCCGACCATGAGATCGGACTTTTGCGAACCTGCGCCATGGACATCCAGCCACGACCCGTTCATGTAACCCATGGCTCGACCGAAAGAAATGTAAGTAGCAGATGGATTCGGACCACCGTCAAGAAGAGTTGTGCCTGACCAGAAATACGGATAGTCAGGTTGGCTGAGTTCATTCGTGATACCGGTAGTAGTAAAGTAGGTGGGGTTAATTGCTGCTGAAGCTGTCTTTGCCGGTGACCGGGTGTAATCCACGATGCTTTGCAGCTCTTTTATATTGGGAAGCCGCCAGTCGCTGTGTCCAAGGTAGTTAACCGCATTTTTCGCTTGCACCCAGGCCAGCGCGCCGGGCCAGTCATATCCTGTCCCACTGTCCGCCTGTGACCACATCAGCGCAGTTGCCTGGTCGGTGATGGTACCGTCTCCGTTGTTGACAAAACTGTTGGTACCAAATGACGTGCTGCCCCGGACGTAACGGGCATACATCGTGTTGCCTGTGCTAGTTCCAGGCTTGTATTTGGGGTATCCCTTGATCCGACCGTCTGCAAAGTTAACGCCGAAGACGGTGGCATCGCCATTCATGGTGGTACTGACATATTCAGTTGCAGACCAGTCCTGGCAATCAATGACCCGCTCTGTTCCGATGCCGCTGCCGTAGGCAAACCCGAAGTAGGTGGTGTCTATAAAAGGGGTGAAGCCGGTTGTCACCATATTGTTCGGACCATTAACCCCGTTGAACTTTATAAGCGAGTAAAGCTCCTTGATCGTAGGCATCCGCCAGTCTGAATAACCGCCGGTGCGATTGGTGGACGCACCGGCGATCGCTGCGTCCCAGGTAGTTCTTGAACCACGCGCCTGAACCCACATCAGTCCACTGTTAAGGTCGGTTATGGTGCCGTCGCCGTTATCTTTATACGATGGCTGACTGCTGCTGAATTGGGGATCCTGGCCGTAGTAGGACTGCCCGGCGACCGGTGCTGTTATCTCGCCGCTTGAGCTGTAAAATTTTATCTGTCCAGTGTCCACTATGGCGTAGGGCAAGGCGGTGGAACCGGTAGTAATTGCCGTCATAGTAATAGTTCCGATATCGGTAGTCTGTCCGGCCTGGACCGTGATGTTTGCGGCGCTACCTTGATACGTTACAACTCCCGAACCATTGAGCCCTTGAGTCATCACCGTTCTTCCGGTACCGACTGGCACTTCATCAATCGTGCCGCCCCCAGTCGCGGCGGTGAAATCCTTTTGCACGGAACTCATGCCAGAACCTGTTATGATGACACGTACCGTGGCTACGCCAGAAGGCGCGGAGGCTACTGTTTTGGTAGTTGTTTTTGCTGTGCTGTCCCAATCCAGTTTTACCGCAATGGAGCCGGTATTTTGACCAGTAGTGGGCGATGCTGAGGCGCTGTTTGCTCCGCTTGAGCTGCATCCAACCATCAGAGCAAACAGGCTTACTGCGGTAACGAACCTAAACAATTTGATAATCTTTTTTCTCATAGCTGTACCTTCCTTTACCATTTGATTGTTATGGAACCGGTGTTGGATATTGCTGTTATGTTTACTGAAGATGCGGAGCTGTTCACTTTACCGTCATTGACGATCAGACTGAGAACATAAGC
>CAYQMO010000068.1:0-17022 GCA_964418315.1 uncultured Geobacter sp.
GTTGCTCATCGGCAATTGTCTTTTTCATCTTTAATTGTTTACAAACTTCTCAATTATTTCATGCGACATTACAGGACGGGAAATTTTATACTCTTTTATTGCCGGGCGCAAGCTTATAATCAAGTTTTCAAGCTTACATTATTAAGAGAAGCTATAAATGTTAAAACACGTTGTTTTTATAACGCTATGAATTTACAGCATAATTCGTTATTTAATTTTCTGGCAAAAAAACAGCAAATACTATTTATAATATAATTGCATACTTACAGTTGCTATTTTTTCCAACTCTGTTGGATATATGTTTTTTTACCCAGAAAATTAGGTACTACTGTAGGAGTAAGGGGGAAATCGGATATGGAGACCTACGGAAGTTCGCTGTTTCCCATCAGATATCGATCACACTCACGAGCCGCCCCTCGCCCCTCATTGAAAGCCCATACCACGAGACTCTGGCCGCGACGGCAGTCACCGGCGGCGAATACACCGGGGATAGAGGTGTTGTACTTGTTGAATTCGGCCTTGATGTTGCTGCGCTGGTCCCGCTCCAGGCCGAGTGAGTCGATCAATTGCTGCTCCGGACCCAGGAAGCCCATCGCAAGCAGTACCAATCCGGCGGGGCGCACATGTTCCGTGCCTGGAACCGGTTGCGGTACAAACTGACCCTTTTCATTTTTCTGCCATGCTACTTCAACGGTATGCACAGCTTTGACCGCACCATCGCTATCTCCCTCGAACCGTGTTGCGGTAGTCAGGTAAATGCGCGGATCAGCGCCGAACTTCGCCGCTGCCTCTTCCTGGCCGTAATCCATATTGTGGATTTTGGGCCATTCCGGCCAGGGATTGTCCGCCGCACGCTGGTCAGGCGATTTGGGCATGATTTCAAGTTGAATGACACTATTGCAACCATGACGAAGTGAGGTGGCGACACAGTCTGTTCCGGTGTCTCCGCCGCCTATGATGATTACGTCCTCCCCTTTGGCGGAGATGAAATCATCGTTCCCGCTCAGCAGAGCCTTGGTGTTGGCGGTCAAAAACTCCATTGCGAAGTGAATCCCCTTTAGATCACGACCGGCAATCGGGAGATCTCGCGGCAGGGTAGCGCCGGTTGTGACGACAACAGCATCAAAATCTCTGCGCAGTTTTACCGTCGGATATGTATCTCCTCCAATTTCCGTATTGCAAACAAAGACAATCCCTTCCGCTTCCATCATACTGATACGACGCAGCAGCACCGCGCGCTTGTCCAGCTTCATATTGGGGATGCCATACATCAACAGTCCGCCCGGCAGATCGGCCCGCTCAAAGACCGTCACACTGTGACCGGCTCTGTTGAGTTGAGCGGCAGCGGAGAGACCGGCAGGGCCGGAACCGACTACTGCAACTTTTTTGCCGGTGCGTGTTGCAGGGATGGTCGGGGCAATCCACCCCTCTTTAAAGCCGCGCTCAATGATACTGACTTCGATATTTTTAATCGTAACCGCCGGATCGATCATACCGAGGGTGCAGGAACCTTCACAGGGGGCGGGGCAGACACGCCCGGTGAACTCCGGAAAATTGTTGGTTTTTAGTAGTCGATCGAGTGCCTGATGCCAATGATTGCGATAGACCAGGTCATTCCACTCCGGGATCAGGTTGTTGATCGGGCAGCCGCTTGCCATGCCGCTGATAAGAACGCCGCTGTGACAGAACGGTACGCCGCAATCCATGCAACGGGCACCCTGACGGCGCAGGTCGTCGTCCGGCATCAACAGATGGAATTCGTGCCAATCGTTAATGCGCTCCAAAGGTGCCCGGTCAGCAGGGACTTCGCGAATATATTCAATGAACCCAGTTGATTTTCCCATGATCAGTTCCCTTATATATATTAATGCCCTTCGATGTGCGAATTTTCCTCAAATGCCGCCACAAGTGCGTCATCACCGCTGAGTCCGGCAGCCTTAGCCCGCTCCAACGCCTGTAGTACACGTTTGTAATCGGTAGGCAGCACCTTGACGAACTGTCCGCGCACCTTGTCCCATTTTATCAGCAACATTTTTGCACGGGCACTGCCGGTATACTCTGCATGTTTATCAATCATGGCTTTGAGTATCGCCGCATCGGCATCATCAAGTGGTTCAAGTCCGACCATCTCGGTATTGCAGCGGGTTGCAAAATCCCCCTGTTCGTCGAGAATATATGCAACACCGCCGCTCATACCGGCGGCAAAGTTGCGTCCGGTCTGACCGAGTATCACTACCGTCCCTCCGGTCATGTACTCGCAACCGTGATCGCCAACACCCTCTACAACGGCATCGACACCGGAGTTACGTACGCAGAAGCGCTCCCCTGCCATGCCGCTAATGTACGCCGAACCGCTTGTTGCGCCGTAAAAAGCCACATTGCCGGTAATGATGTTCTCTTCAGCCTTAAAGGTTGAGCCGACAGGCGGATAGACAACAATTGTGCCGCCGCTTAACCCTTTACCCAGATAATCGTTTGCATCGCCAGACAGCTTCATCGTAATGCCGCGCGGTATGAATGCCCCGAAGCTCTGGCCGGCGGAGCCGTTAAAGGTAAGGGTTACCGTACCCTCAGGCAGCCCTTTGGCACCGTGATGACGAGTTATCTCGTTACCCAGAATGGTACCGGTAACGCGATCTATATTAGTGATCGGCAGCTCCGCAGTGACCATTTCACCTCTTTCGATAGCTGGTTTGCAAAGATCAAGCAGCTTCGTCATGTCAATTGATTTTTCCAGGCCATGATCCTGCTGCTCGGTGTTATAGCGACCGACATTCAGACCTACTTTCGGTTGGTGCAGTATGTTCGAGAAATCTAGCCCACGCGCCTTCCAGTGGCTTATCGCCTTGTTTGCCTCAAGGACATCGCAGCGACCGACCATTTCGTTGAGGGTGCGGAAGCCGAGTTGTGCCATAATTTCACGTAACTCCTGAGCAACAAAACGCATGAAGTTGACAACGTATTCCGGTTTGCCGCTGAAGTTCTTGCGCAGTTCCGGGTCTTGTGTTGCTACGCCGGTTGGGCAGGTGTTGCTGTGGCAGACGCGCATAATGACACAGCCAAGCGTTACCAGTGGAGCAGTGGCAAAGCCGAACTCCTCGGCTCCAAGCAGGGCGGCGATGGCAACATCTCGCCCAGTTTTAAGCTGACCGTCCGCCTCGATGATAATCCGGCTCCGCAGATTGTTAAGAAGCAGAGTCTGGTGAGTTTCAGCAAGGCCTAGTTCCCATGGCAGGCCGGCGTGCTTGATACTTGAAATCGGCGACGCCCCGGTACCGCCATCGTAGCCGCTGATCAGAACAACATCCGCGTGGGCTTTGGCTACGCCTGCGGCAATCGTTCCAACGCCGACTTCCGAAACCAGCTTGACGCTGATGCGGGCACGGCGATTGGCATTTTTCAGATCGTGGATCAGTTCGGCAAGGTCCTCAATTGAGTAGATGTCGTGGTGCGGTGGCGGCGAAACCAAACCGACACCAGGAGTTGTGTGTCGGGTCTTGGCGATCCAGGGATAGACCTTGTGACCCGGCAGTTCACCTCCCTCGCCCGGCTTGGCTCCCTGAGCCATCTTGATCTGAAGCTCGCCCGCATTTGTCAGGTAATCACTGGTGACACCAAAGCGTCCCGAAGCGACCTGTTTGATGGCGCTGTTTTTTGAATCTCCCAGTTCGTTCGTCCAGGTAAAGCGCTCCGGATCCTCTCCACCTTCGCCGGTGTTTGATCTGCCACCAATGCGGTTCATAGCGATTGCCAGCGCTTCGTGCGCCTCTTTACTAATGGAGCCGTAGGACATGGCGCCGGTCTTGAACCGCTTCATGATCGCTTCAACCGGTTCGACCTCGTCAAGCGGCACGGAAGGCATATTCTCCTTGAAGTCCAACAGGCCGCGCAGGGTATAGTGCCGGATATTCTGATCATCGATAAGCGCTGAGAACACTTTGAACTCTTGATAATCATCCGTACGGGTGGCCTTCTGGAGTGAGGTGATCGTCAGCGGATTGTACTGGTGCTCCTCGCCGTCTTTACGCCATTGGTAAACACCACCCGAAGGGAGGGTCGATTCCGGAGCCACACGCTCCGGATAGGCACGGGCGTGGCGCGCCATAAGTTCCCGCGCTATTCCTTCAATATCAATCCCGCCGATACGTGACGGCGTCAGGGTGAAATAGCGGTCAATAACAGAGCGGTGAAGACCGACCGCCTCGAAAATCTGAGCGCCCCGGTAGCTCTGCACAGTAGAGATACCCATCTTTGCCATGGTCTTGACAATACCTTTGATGGCAGCCTTGACATAGTTTCTAACCGCTTTTTTGTGGTCAAGCCCCGGCAACAGCCCCTGTAAAATCATATCATCAAGCGATTCAAGAGCCAGGTATGGGTTGATAGCATTAGCGCCGTAGCCGAGCAGCACGGCAAAATGGTGCACTTCTCGCGGCTCACCCGATTCAAGAACCAGCGAAACCATTGTGCGTGTGCCGCTAATGACCAGATGCTGGTGCAGACCGGAAAGTGCAAGCAAAGCCGGGATCGCCGCATTATTTTTATCTACACCCCGATCGGACAGAATCAGGATATTACAGCCGGTTTCAACCGCCACATCAGCGGCGGCAAAAAGTGTCTCCAGACCCTTCTCCATTGCGGAAATGCCGCGCATCGCCGGAAAGAGGAGTGAAAGTGTTGCTGATTTGAAACCTGGGCGGTTTATCTGGCGTAATTTTTCCAGTTCCTGGTTACAGAGGAGCGGATGCTGAAGTTTTATTCTCCTGGCGTTTACGGCCTCCGGTTCCAGCAATCTCCCCTCCGAGCCGATCAAGGTGATGGTGGAGGTGACGATTTCTTCGCGAATCGGATCAATTGGCGGATTGGTAACCTGGGCAAACATCTGTTTGAAATAATTGTACAGCAACTGGTTCTGGTCAGAGAGCACCGCAAGCGGTGTGTCGGTTCCCATAGAACCAAGCGGCTGCATGCCATCAGCGGCCATCGGCCCAAGGACAATCCGCTGATCTTCATACGTATAGCCAAAGGCTTGCTGACGCTGCGTCAAACTGCTCTGTTCGGGAAGATGCATCTTGGATGTAACCGGCAACTCCTCCAGCCGGATACAGCTCTCTTGCAGCCACTGGCTATACGGGTTGGCCGTCGCCAGCTCTTCCTTGATCTCTTTATCAGGAACGATGCGCCCCTGCTCGGTGTCAACCAGAAACATCTGCCCCGGCTGGAGCCGTCCCTTGTGCAGAATACGCTCAGGCTCGATCTGCAGAACACCGGCTTCGGAGGCCATGATGACAAGATCGTCGCTGGTTATGTAGTATCGTGAGGGACGCAGTCCGTTGCGGTCAAGCACCGCTCCGATACTCCGCCCATCGGTAAAGGCAACGGCGGCTGGACCGTCCCACGGCGCAATCAAGCATGAGTGGTATTCGTAAAAGGCTCGCTTCTCCTCACTCATATCGGCGTGATTTTCCCACGGCTCCGGGATCATCATCATGATTGCATGTGGCAGCGAGCGACCGCTCATGACCAACAGCTCCAGGCAGTTGTCAAACATGCCGGAATCGGAACCGCTGTCGTTAATAACCGGTAGAATTTTCTTGATATCATCACCAAACAATTCACTCGTAAGAAGGTGCTGACGCGAGTTCATCCAGTTAACATTGCCCCGCAAGGTATTAATCTCGCCGTTATGGGCCAGAAAATGATAGGGGTGCGCACGATCCCAACTGGGAAAGGTGTTGGTGGAAAAACGGGAATGAACCAGGGCAATGGCACTTTCAATGGCCGGATCACGCAGTTCGGGGTAGTACTGGTCTACCTGTACCGGCATCAGCATTCCCTTGTAGACAATCGTTCTGGTCGAGATGCTACAGACGTACCAGTGTTCATCAACCCCGGCACGTCTGATCTCATTGATCGCCCGCTGATTGATAATATAGAGCTTACGGTTAAAGGCCTGCTCATCGGCACAGTTCCCAGGTCGTTTGAGGAACATCTGCCGCACCATCGGCTCACCTTCCCAGGCGGTATTCCCCAGGGAAGAGTTGTCGGTCGGCACATTGCGCCAACCAAGAAGCTCCACTCCTTCTTCAAAGAGGATCTTTTCAAGAATATGGCGAGCAGCGTTACGCTCGGGAGCTTTCGGTGAAGTAAAAACCATGCCGACACCGTAATTAAAGGGCTCAGGGAGCTCAATTCCGAGTGGAGCACAAGCAGAACGCAGGAAGTTGTCCGGCATCTGCAATAAAATTCCGGCACCGTCTCCTGTATTCGGCTCACAGCCGCAGGCACCTCGATGATCCAGATTAACAAGAATCTCCAGTGCCTGGCTGACAATCTTGTGGGACTTTTTCCCTTTAATGTCGACAACGAAACCGACGCCGCAGGCATCGTGTTCGAACTGCGGATCGTAGAGGCCCTGCTTAGACGGTGGCTTGTTATTTTTCATTTGGGATACCCTTTGCCTGAAAATTAATCCGTTCAGATAAGTCAACTGGGTGCGCAGTGTACGCGCGGGGTTTTTCCTTTAGCAGGGAGTGTGCCATACCGGAGCAACAAGCATCCACCGATCGTTTCCCGGTGATTTTTTGGCTAGTTATAAAAAAATACCTCTGTCTTATTCGACTGGTTGTCGCAGCGGATAAAGTCAATGAGTGATCCAATAACACTAGTGAGTACCCTGATTGACTGGAGGTCGGCTACATCCAAGTTACGCAAAAAACATTTCAGACACCGATTCTACTCAATTATCTAATATAAAAACTCAGTTATGTTCAAAAACGACTCAAAATCAAGATAGAAGATGCCATTAGTTGCCAATAAATTACGCTGACATGGCCATAAATGGCTAATACTTAGGCCATTGCCTATTTATCTCACACTACCAATAATTATGGCGTACAATTTGCACACAATTTAGCCACTCAAGATTGCGGCTTGCATTTAATTTACGCATGCCTGCATATATTTTACTCAGTGGAGGGAACAATGACTCAAATGGACGAAAAGATTCAGAGTATCTACCAGGAAGTTTTAAAGCGCAATCCGGGCGAGACGGAATTTCACCAGGCAGTACTGGAAGTTCTCGAGTGCCTTGGGCCGGTAATCGTCAAACATCCTAATTTTGCTGATCGCAAAATCATTCAGCGCATCTGTGAACCGGAGCGTCAGATCATCTTCAGGGTACCATGGATGGACGACAAAGGCGAGGTGCAGATAAACCGTGGATTCCGGGTCGAATTCAGCAGCGCACTAGGTCCCTATAAGGGGGGGCTCCGCTTCCATCCGTCTGTTTATCTGGGCATCGTAAAGTTCCTCGGCTTCGAGCAGATATTCAAAAACTCGTTAACCGGCCTGCCGATCGGGGGGGGCAAGGGCGGCTCTGACTTCGATCCCAAAGGGAAATCTGACGATGAAGTCATGCGTTTCTGCCAGAGCTTCATGACTGAACTGTATCGTCACCTTGGTGAGCACACTGACGTCCCCGCCGGAGATATCGGCGTAGGGGGGCGCGAAATCGGTTATATGTTCGGCCAGTACAAACGCATCACCAACCGTTATGAGCCGGGCGTTCTGACCGGAAAAGGACTCACCTGGGGCGGCTCGCTTGTCCGTACCGAGGCAACCGGATACGGTGCAACTTTCTTCGTTAACGAAATGCTGAAAGCCCGCAAGGATTCATTTGAAGGCAAAATCTGCACTGTTTCAGGCTCCGGCAACGTGGCCATCTACACCATTGAGAAGATCCATCAGCTTGGCGGAAAATGCGTTGCCTGCTCAGACTCCAACGGCGTTATTTATGACGAGAAGGGTCTGGATCTTGATCTGATCAAACAGCTTAAAGAAGTCGAGCGCCGTCGAATCGAAGATTACATCAAAACGCACAAGCATGCCAAATACATCGCCAAAGGTAACATCTGGGAGATCCCCTGCCAGGTCGCCATGCCGTCTGCCACCCAAAACGAGATCAACGGTAAGGACGCCGCTACTTTGGTTAAAAATGGCTGCATCGCTGTCGGCGAAGGTGCCAACATGCCGACAACTCCTGAAGGTGTCAAGATTTTCCTGGAATCCAAAATAGCCTACGGTCCGGGCAAAGCTGCCAACGCCGGTGGTGTTGCCACATCAGCTCTCGAAATGCAGCAGAACGCCGGGCGTGACTCCTGGACATTCGAGTACACTGAGAAAAGGCTGGAAGATATCATGGTCAATATTCACAACAACTGCTTTGAAACAGCAGATGAATACGGTGCACCAGGCAACTACGTCCTCGGCGCCAACATCTGCGGCTTCATAAAGGTAGCAAATGCCATGGTTGCCCACGGCCTGATCTGATTTCAGAGGTCGATTACAGTTCACAAAAAAAGCCCGGCGCTTGCCGGGCTTTTTTTGTAGATATTTCCTGTCAACCAAAGCTGTTCAATTAAGTCCCTGCTCCAGAAGTACCTGATATGGCTTAAGCGTGTAAGAGCGATAATTGATCGTACCGTCAAAGTTGATCAGTACTTCGAGCCGTTCTTTCATTACTTTGTTGGTGACCTCTTCGAGAGCTTTCTCAGGAGCTATCCAGCGAGCCTCCTCGCTGTCACCGGTCGGTGTCAAGTCACCACTCAGATGGCGCCCCAAAAAAGTGAATATCACAGCCGGAGGCGCCGTAACCTTTGACCATACGGCAGCCAGCGGTCCCTTTTCGATCTTAATACCGGCCTCCTCAAGAACCTCACGGTGCAGCGCATCGATAAGGTTCTCCCCCTCCTCCACACGCCCCTGGGGTATTTCCCACCCACGCTTATGATGTTTGATAAGCAGAATTTCATTCTTTACGTTGCGCACCAGACAGCCGACGACCAGCGTATGCAGAGGTTCTTTAACGGTAGACATAAATGGTCCTTTCGTGTCGATTGAATTGTAGAGTGTCAAGTGAACATTTCGTCAATAGCATTAAAGTCAAAACTCACATCGGCTAGTGACCTGATAAGATCCAGCTTTTCCGTATCGTCTACTACAATCTTGGAGACGTCCCGATCGATTTTCTGGTAGAGCTCTGCCGATGTCCGCAGCTCATCACGGAGATAGGGGATTCTGCTCTTGTCCAGAATTTGCTGAGTGATAGGATCAATGGGTGCAGCGCCTGAAATGACCAGACCGACTATAAGAGCACTATACTGAGGCATACCGTACAGATGAGCCAGAGTAACCAGAAGTTCATCCCTGCTGCTGGTCACCAGAATGAGGGAGGGTTCCTGAATCAACTCTATAAAACGATGTGTGGAGGCTGCACCTATGAGAACCCGGTAAATGATTCTCTGCAGCTCACGCCGGCTCCCATGAATTGGAAGTCCCAACAGCGAAGAAATACGCCGCATGGTGGGGTTTGCCAGTATGGGTTGGTAATTAAACCCGCCGATGATTCTAAACGGTTCGTTCTTCAGTGCTCTGCGGAGATAATCGAGGCTTCGTTCCCTTTTTTCGGCAATGAGCCGGTTGACAAGAATAGCCCGCACGTCGACAGACTCTTTTTCAAAGAGCGGCATGATCAGAGCGAGACGATCCACCACATTTCCCAAACCACCGCCGGTAACTAGCAGCACCGGAGTATTAAGGAGCTTGGCAATACGGGCGTTTGAGATGTTCATGACCGCTCCGACACCCGGATGCCCGGAACCCTCTACGATGATGAAATCGCACTCTTTTTCCAGCTTGGCGTAGGCGAGCAGAATCTTTTCCTGGAGATCATCCGATGAAATTTTTCCGTCTACAACTTTATGGGTTGTATCTGGTGAGAGCACCACCGGGGACATAGTCCCTGGGGCTGTTTTCAGGTCGAAGACCTGAGCCATCAGTGCGACATCCTTATCAACTACAACTCTTCGAAAGCGAAGGGTCTGTCCGCCAAAAGGCTTGAAAAAGCCGACACGATGGTATTTTTTTCGGGCGAGATGCATCAGGCAGATGCTAGTCGTTGTTTTGCCGCTATCCTTGTCGATAGCAGCGATGAACAGTTTCCTTGCCATGTTATCCTCTGTGGTGCATACAGAAATCAGTTTTGTCATCAGGAGCATACTCCTCCGATGAAGCAACAGTCAAGAGGGACTAAAATGAGTCTGGAGGATTTATACACTTTGCTGTCGACAATTTGTTGATTTACACTTCAAATTCCCTTTAAACGAGTTTTTATGTTTGACTCTATGCCGGTTACAGTACTATATGCTTGAAAAATTCAGAGATATATACTACTGTCATCGAAAAAATCGAGGATTGTCGCGCGTAGTTAGTCGCAAAAGTAGATACTAAAGGAGATACGGAATGAAATTACTGCTTAGACTCATAACGGGGCTGTTTATATGCGGCCTTGTGTGTAGCTGCGCAACCCAGGATGTAAACAACAGAAAAGAGTTGGTTGAAAGCTCCCCTATATCCCCGCAGAATGGAAATTTTAATTTTCGAATGGAAATCCTTGCAGCTCAACTTGATAAAAACGCTACCAGGAAAGAGCCTTCTAACACTTATATTGTCACAAGTTTTACGAATCTGGACAAGCTTAGTGATACCTCGGCGTTGGGTCGGCTTATCTCTGAGAATTTGATGCATGGCTTACAGATGAATAAATGGCAGGTATTAGAAGTCAGACTCACCAAAGGGATTGATATAACTGCAGCCGGTGAGTTTTCCCTGAGCAGGGATGTTAACAAATTGAAGGAAGAATACAAAATTAGTGGAATTGTTACCGGAACATATTCGGTTGCCGAAGGTAACCTGACCATAAATGCCAGGGTTATTGACGTAGATACCGGCATAGTCATTTCTTCAGCACAGACGTATATCCCTGTACAGTGGCTTCCTGACGCATCATATTCAGTTGAGAACAGCAATAAAACAATGAAAATCGTCAACGATGGGACTAAATAATATGAAAAATTATTTCAGCGCGATAGCAGCAGTTTTTTTAGCAGTCACTCTTACAGGATGTGCAGTTCAAAATCAGGCGGTTCGCTACAGCACCTGCTACGGGAAAACCTTTAACCAGCTTTTAGAGTCCACCGACTTGAAACCGCTCTTTAATGACATAGCCCGCGAACTCTGTACTGAAAATTGTACGCCGGAAGGTGGCTCTTCACCTGCTGCGGGTAAATTTGATAATAGCGGCTGTTCTGCAGTAAATGACAAAAACAGCTATTCGATACTGGTTACCGACTTCGTGGATATTCAGACATTTGCCCCAGCTTCTCAAGGATTGTTGATGGGAGAGTTGATGCGCGGCAGCCTTAGTTCTATTTGCAGCACAAAGATTACCCAGGTTGAGTTTGCCAAATTCTTTAACTTGAACGAGAAGGGGCTGGTGGTTCTTTCACGAAAAGTTTCTGAGATCAAAAAAGATGAGTATGATCAAACCGAGGCAATTGTCGGAACATACAGCTACCTCAATAACAAGATAGTAATTTTTGCGCGCAAAATAAATGTTGTAAGTGGAAAAATATCGCGGATGGTTACACGAGAAGTTGATTACAACTGTGCTGGTGGCAACGTAAGCTACACCGTCAAGTAAATGCTGCTAATTTGGATTAATGTCTTGGAAAAATCTCAGTTGACTGCTGAGAGTGGGTGATGCTTTTTTAGGGACCTCTGCAATATCAGTATCCGAAAGTATGCCAGCAGCAGATTTCAACTGGAAGACCCTGATGAAATTATCATACAGAGCATATTTGTAGTCGCGCAGGGTCAGGGAATATGCCTGTTCAGCATTAAGTAAATCGATGGCATTACGGACACCCATACTTCGCCCTTTTTTAACGGCGTCAAGCTGGATTTCCGCAGATGTCATTTTTTGTTCCAGCGCCTTGATGAGACTGAAGTTGTACTGAAGGTTGTAAAATGCCTGCTTAACATTCTCACGCTGTTGTTCAATGGTTTCGTCGAATGCGTGCTGACGCTCTTCCTCAGAAGCGACAGCCCTGCGGATCTTGGCAGCGGTTTCCCCCCCCGAATACCACGGCAACGAGAGCGATGCCCCCACAAACCATTGCCGTACCTCGGCCGCCGGCTTATCGGGAGTTCCCCTGCTTACAGTATATCCGCCTGACGTCTGAAGAGTAGGCAGGTATTCAGCCTTTACCGACTTCCGCTGTTCTGACATCTGAACCAGTCCCTCACGCGCCTGTTTTAGCGTCGGCTGTTCCTTTTCCATCGTTGCAACCCACCAGTCAAGGTCATCGGGATCGGCCTTTGCAGGCTGCTGAGGCAGATAATTCATAATTGATTTAACCGGTTTTCCGACCACACTTGACAGCTTCTGCTCTGCCAGACGGAGGGTGCTTTCACTTTTAGTAAGGTCAGCGCCTGCACCGTCCAGGCGGGACTGAGCTTCATAAACCGAAATAAGATCCCCCGTCCCCTCCCTAAAAAAAGCGCGTGACTGCTCGTAAACCTGTTTAAGTCGTTTAATTTCCCCAAGTGCAATTTGCTTGTCAGCCTGGGCTTTGAGCAGTGCAAAATAGGAATCCGTGAATTTTACGATCAGGCTTTGCCTGGCAGCGGCAACCCCCGCCTGTTCAACTCTGAGACCGGCATCGGCAGCAGAGAGTGAATATATTGCCGGGACGTTTAATAGCGTCATTCTGGCGACAAGACTGTAATTAAATGACGTATAGTCGTATTTTACTTCATTTGGATTGCTATAATTGGCCAATGCCTGGGAAATCTGCTGAACTCCGGCGCTTGAATCGAGATGCGGCAAAAGTGTTGAAAAGAGCTGATCAGAGTCTGCTCTGCTACCCCTGACTCTCGCTCTGGAGCGGCCAAGAGCCGGATCATTTGCCCTTGCCGATAGATAGAGATCCCATATCGTCTCCGATGTCTGCCCCGCAATTTTATCGTCTCCAACAACCTGATTCAAACCAGTTTCATTGCCACGGCTGGACACTGCATAAGGATTGACATCGGCAGAGTATTGAATAACAGGAGCCTCCGACACAGGTATAGGCTCTGCGACTAACGCTCTCCGTGCAGCAGCCACGCGTTCCTCTTCGGCTTTAAGGGTCTCAATACGCTCCTTTTCAGCCTTCTCCAACAGCTTGCGCTCTTCCTCAGCTTTAAGAGCCGCAAGCCGTTCCTGCTCCAGCTTTAATGCCGCAATTCGTGCTGTTTCGGCTGCAGCTTTTTCCTGTTCAATTTTGCGCTCTTCCTCAGCTTTACGTGCAGCCAGTTGTTCCTGCTCCAGCTTTAATGCCGCAATTCGTGCCGTTTCGGCTGCAGCTTTTTCCTGCTCAACCTTTAGCTTTGCCAAGCGCTCCAGTTCCAATTTTTCAGCATCCCGGCGTTCCTTTTCAACCTTAAGTACCGCAAGTCGTTCAGCCATCTCCTGCTCAGGCGTTTTTGGAGACAGACTCTCTTTCTCTGCCGCTGTCTTCACCTCATTTATTGGAGTAGCAAGCCTAACAGTCTGCCCACTGACCTGCGTCTGGGCATTAGTTGGCTTATCACCTACAATTCTGATGGTAGCGTTTCCTTTGGCGGGAACCGTAGCGGACTCAACAGACGCCTGGCCGCTGGGATTGTTCTCGCTATTTATTGCCCTGTCGCCGATAATACGAATAGTGGAGTCCGCAGATGATAGTTCTGCAAAAGCTGATAAGTTGATTACAAAGGCTAAAAGTAGGCAGTACGATATGAATATGGGGGGTCTTTTCATATTTACCTCATCTTATTTGGAAAGCTTTCCTCGCGTTTTCCTTCAGCGGATTAACAAGATAATCAACCGCTGTGCGTGGTGCAATATCGATCGATACATTAGCCGTCATGCCGGGCATCAATTTATCTTCACCATGATCTATTAAGGAATCAGATTCAAATTCAAGATGCGCTAAGTAATACGGTTGACTCTGACTGGATGTTGGCACAATCCGGTCATCAGAAATATAGGTTACCTTGGCACGAAAAGGCAGCGTCTTTCGAGCGTCAAAACTTGCTATAGTCACATTGGCCATTTGTCCAACCTTGACTTCGTTGATGTCTTTCATCTCAATTTTTGCTTCCAAAATCAGTGTTTCCCCGATCGGCGCGATTTCCATCAGCGTATCTCTGGGCATGATGGTACCCCCCACAGTGCTTACCTTCAGAGCGACCACCCGACCGGATACAGGAGCCCTTATAACCTGTCGATCCAGCGTATCACGCAGGGGACGGATACGCTCCTCCTGATCGATGCGTCGCAGTGATGACTGTTTCAGTTCATTTACAGCCCCCAGCACTCGATCCGACTGGAGGGTAATAATGCGCTGTTCCATCTCGGCGATCCTCTGCTTGTCTCCGGCTATCGCAGCTCGTATGGATTCCAATTCTCCGGAATTTGCGGCAAATATACGCTGAAGATCAAGAACGGCGGACTTGGATACATAACCATCCTTGAGAAGTCTCTGATTTGCATCAAGTTGCGCCTTGATTGAAGCGGCCTCCTGCGACTTCAGGACGAGGCGCTCCTCGGAACCACGGAGGGACTCCTTTATCTCGTTTATCTGGATGCGCATCAACTTAATCTGTTCCTGATGTGCTTCCTGACGCGCCTTGAATAGACGGCTCTCCGTATTGCCTCCGGCACTAGCCAAATACCGCTGACCCTTTATTTCGGCTTCAAGGCGTGACATCTGGGCTCTCTCGGCCGCGTTCTGCTCCTGAATCATTCTAACAATCGGCTTAACCTGTTTATCTTCCAGCACAATCAAGGGTTGGCCTGCCTGAACCATATCGCCGTCCCTGACGAGAATTTTTTCAACTATTCCCCCTTCGAGATGCTGGACAATCTGCCGTTTACCTTTGAAAACGACTTCAGCAGGCGCCGATACGACTGCATTTACAGGGACATATATCATCCAGAGTACTGTTGCGCCAGCGAAAAGAAAAAGAATGACAAGGCCGGTCAGAGTAGCGGGGAGGGCAGACATATTCTTATTACGAAGTAAAGCATCGCGGCTAACATGCTGTACTTTACGCGGAGAGAGTGCAGTCACACCCTGTTTTGCGGGAGTCGTAGTGTTGCGAGTGGCGATATCACCCATTTTCGCCTCACCCCGCACATCTAGCTCCGTAGAGGCGTTTTTTTTTGTATCAGTCTTCATGCAGTCACTTGATCCTGCTGGTTCTTGGCCTGCTGTGCCTGCGCCAGTACCCACTCTTTGGGGCCGAAAGCGGCGACACTTCCATTTTGCAGTATCAGCAGTTTTACTACCTGACTTAAGTAATTTGGATTATGTGTAATCAAAATAGTCGTTACGCCGAGCATTTTAACCTTTACCAGCGCATTAATCAATGCTGTTTCTCCGGCTGTGTCCAGGCTTGCATTTGGCTCATCAAGCACAAGCAGCCTTGGGCTGCCGTAAAGAGCTCTGGCTAAGCCGATACGCTGACGCTGGCCACCCGAGAGAAAGTCGCCACCCTCTCCAATCTGGGTGTCATAACCATTCGGCATCTGCAGGATAAGCTCATGCAGACCGGCCATATTTGCAGCAGCTATGACAAGTTCCGCATCCGGTTCATCCAGTCGGGCAATGTTTTCTGCAATCGTGCCGGCAAACAGCTCGATATTCTGGGGGAGATACCCGACGTAGCGACCAAGCATTTCGGAAGGCCAGTTGGAAATATCGGCGCCATCCATGCGGATGACCCCTTGCTGAGGTTTCCAGACCCCAACCAGAAGTCGCGCCAGAGATGATTTACCGGAGGCGCTTGGACCAACTATGCCAAGAGTTTCACCTGCTGCGAGGGAAAATGATACATCCTTCAAAATCACCTTGTTGCTTGCGCGAATTCCAAAGGTAACATGCTCAAGGGCGATCTGCCCTGTCGGTGGTGGTAGCTCCATCAGAACTGGAGGCTCACTGCTCACCTCCTTGAAAAAGTTGTCAAGGCGAATATATGAGGTACGGGTGTCAACAATGCTTTGCCAACTGCCAGTTATGTACATGATCGGTGCTGTAGCCTTGCTGAGTATGATAAAACCGGCCATCATAAGGCCTGGATTCATCATCGTTTTTTCCTGAAGTGAAATATAGGCAAAGACCCCCATGCTTAAAGCGCCGACCAGGGATTGCAGGAATTTTGTAACTCCAGAGATGTTACCGGCTCTTTTGCTTGCCTGAGTTTGAAGCACCATGACCCGATCATTCATCAATGACCATTTATGAATAAGGCTCGGCAGCATACCCATAGCATTTACAGCTTCCGAATTCTGTATTGCTGAGTCAACAAAGCGAGCCGTGTCCCTACTGGCACTGTTCGCCTCTGCCAGTGAAGCAGAGGTCAGGTATCCGGTGACCACGGTAGCACCCCACATCACGATGAATCCGAAGATAAGTGCATAAAGCATATAGGGATGCATCAGATAGATTATCAGCATGTACACGGGAAGCCACAATGCTTCCATCAATTGAATCATCCCATGTCCGGTAAGAAATGTCCTGACAGTCCGTAAATCCATAAGTGCATGATGATACGGATTTTGCTCAGCAGATGAGGCGCTTTCTATCATTTTCCGCAGTAGATCCGGTGAAATCAGGGCATCAATGGCATTGTTCGCCGCTACGAGGATAGATGCCTTGACAGATTCAAGCGCGCCCATA
Organism: uncultured Geobacter sp.; assembly: GCA_964418315.1. Classification (GTDB taxonomy): domain Bacteria; phylum Desulfobacterota; class Desulfuromonadia; order Geobacterales; family Pseudopelobacteraceae; genus JACRCG01. Next base: position 16,608 of record CAYQMO010000068.1, read on the forward strand.
ACCATAAGAGCAATTAGGAGTAACAGACTAAGGAGCCAAAAAGCCTCAAAGCTTTTGGTTGCTATCACGCGACCAAAAAGCTGGAAGGAGTAAATCATAGGAGCAAGCATGAGCAGATTGATTACCAGACTAAAAAGCGCGGCGGGAAGAAAAAAACTTTTGATGAAAAATAGTTTGTTCATACAGCAGACATCCTCATACTCAGTTTTCTGCACGGCTCACCAAAGCAAGTTAAGCTGGATAGGTGAGTTAGCAAAATAATATTTACTACTAAAATTCACAGAAATTTTCTAGCTTGAATACACTATCTATCATTTTTTAGTTATTTATGTAAACTTGATTCTTATGATATTGTGTGAGGTCACCTTGACCATCAACCGGTTTTTCTCTTAGAGGTTTTAATGGAGAAAGTTTC
>CAYQMO010000069.1:0-16992 GCA_964418315.1 uncultured Geobacter sp.
GTCGTTTCCAATGATTTGGCGATGGCGAATCCTTGTATCAGTTCTGTTACTTCAGCCCCTACCATGTGTTCGCCAAGCAGTTCACCGGTTCGCTCATTAAAAACAGTCTTTATCATTCCTTCCGGTTCACCGAGGGCGATGGCCTTGCCGTTACCCCTCGCGGAGAACCGCCCGACGTTAACACTGTAACCCGTCTCCTTCGCCTGGGCCTCGGTAAGGCCGATACTGGCGACCTGGGGAGAGCAATAGGTGCAGTTGGGGATCAGATATCTGTCAAGGGGATGAACATCCTTTAGTCCGGCAATCTTTTCAATGCAAATGATGGCTTCATGACTAGCCTTATGTGCCAGACAAGGCCCACCTGCTACATCGCCGATAGCATAGACTCCTTTTACTATTGAACAACCAAAAGGATCGGCATGAATGAAACCACGCTCATCCAACGTTACTCCGGCTGCCTCCAGCCCAAGATTCTCACTGTTAGGTACCACACCGACGGCGGTAATTGCCCGAGAAACCGTGATGTTCTCGACGTTTCCTTTTTTTTCTATGGATGCTGTAACGGAATCTTCGTTTCGTTGCAGATTTAATACTGTGGCTCCAAGAATGAACCGGATACCTTGCTTTTCCATCTCCTTTTGGGCAAAAGCAGCGATTTCCGTATCCTCAGCAGGCATGATCTGGTCCATCATCTCGACAACAGTTACCTCTGAGCCAAAGGCATTGAAAAAGCTGGCGAATTCTATACCTATGGCTCCTGAGCCAATCACCAGCAAGGAGCTTGGCATGACCTTTGGCGCAAGGGCTTCTCTGGAGGTCCAGACAAGATTGCCGTCCGGTTCGAGGCCGGGAAAGGAACGTGGGCGTGATCCGGTGGCCAGTACGATATGCTTTCCGGACAAGACGACATGTTCCTTCCCGTTATTTTCAACGTTCACTTTGCTTTCGCCCAGGAGCGTTCCATATCCATCAAAAACCGTTACCCGGTTTTTTTTGAGAAGGTGCGCCACGCCACCACTTAACTTGTTTGCAATGCTACGTGAGCGAACGACTATCTTTTGAAGATCGAAACCGATATTTGACACACTCAGTCCGAAGTCTTCGGAGTGTTTTATATTGCGATACATTTCTGCTGATCGTAGCATGGCCTTGGTTGGAATGCATCCCCAGTTAAGACAGATGCCCCCCAGGTGTTTTGCTTCAACCAGAGCGGTCCTGAATCCTAATTGAGATGCGCGAATCGCCCCTACATAGCCACCGGGTCCGCCTCCTATCATAATGACGTCAAAATTTGTGTCTGCCATTCCTTTTCACTCCCAACCCTGAGAAACAGGATCAATTCTGACTTGCTAAAGCAGCATCGCAACGGGCATTTCGATCAGACTCTTGAAGACGCCCATAAATTCCGCCCCCACCGCCCCATCAATGCACCGGTGATCTGCCGCGAGGGTAACTGACATAACGTTGGCTATACCCAGTTTCCCGTCTTTGACTACCGGACGCTGCTCACCTGCACCTATGGAAAGAATTGCCCCTTGAGGCGGATTGATGATGGATGTGAAACTCTTTATGCCAAACATTCCAAGGTTGGATATTGTGAACGTTCCCCCCTTGTACTCTTCAGGGAGCAGCTTTCCCTCAGTGGCCTTTGCAGCCAGGTTTTTAACCTCGCGGGAAATCTGCGCCAGTCCCTTCCCGCCTGCGTTTCGAATCACCGGTGTGATCAGGCCGCCTTTAATTGCCACTGCGACCGAAATATCAACCTGTGCGAAATGTAAAATTGCTTCTTCGGTCCATACCACATTGACGTCAGGAACTTTCTGCAGTGCAATGGCAGCAGCGCGTACAATAATGTCGTTTAGAGACAGTTTATCATCTATACTGCAGGCAGAATTAAGCTCTTTGCGCATCTCCAGCGCCTTGTCCAGCTCGCAATCTATGCTTAGAAAATAATGCGGTATGAACTGACTTGATTCCGTCAACCGACGGGCAATTGCAGAGCGTAATGATGAGTTCCTTACTGCCTGGTAGCTTGGCAAGTATGCGAAGTCATCGCTACGGGGTTCAATATTCCTCTGTGGCATGGCAGTACTCTTGTCGTCCTTGATAGCCAAAACGCGCTCTATATCACATTTTATGATTCGGCCGTTCGGCCCGGAACCACTTATCTTTGACAAGTCCAATCCACTCCGGACAGCCATGCGGCGAGCAAGAGGACTGACAAAAATGCGGTTCCCATCGTCACAAGCGGATTTTTTGGGAGGAGGGATTGTGGCTTCTGCTACGTCAGCCGCTTCATGATTAAATGGTGCCTTTACTTGCACTGCAGATGCTGAAGAATTCAAGCATGTGATCTCTTCGCTCTCGGTCATGATCAAGCCAATCACTGCATTCACAGCGGCATCACAGCCTTCTTTGACCAGAGCCTTGCCAAAAGTGCCTTTTACCTCAGCTTCTATTTCCACAACCGCCTTATCGGTCTCTATCTCGACAATCGGTTCTCCAATGCTGACAGGGTCACCTTCTGCTTTCAACCACTTCACCAATCTGGCTTCGCTCATAGAGGGGTCCAGCGCTGGCATTAAAATTTCAACGGGCATAGTATTCTCCTCGATAAATCAGCGAACTGCATTCTTTCCGGAGGTGTATCCGCATTCAACATCCTTCATCATTTTGTGTAGTTCCCGCTTTATCTCTTCGATGCCGGCGTTTGCAGCGCTTTCCAGAACTTTGGACACGCTGGGCCATGCTTCCATGCCATGAACTCTTTTAACCGGCTGGTCGAGCCAATCCATATAGCGGCGCTGGATTTCGTCTCCCAACAGTGTTCCGTATGAATTCCCCTGAGTGCCCTGCTCAACAATAAGCACGTTGTTTGTTTTCCTGATGCTTGCGCCGATAGTTTCCCAATCAAGTCCGGCGCGATCAAGTGAGCGCAAGTCAATCACTTCGGCATCTATCCCGATGGCTTCAGCAGCCTCAACGGATTTATTCACCATCGACAGATAGGTGAGAATGGTGAGTTGTGTTCCTGGCCGTGCAACAGCAGCCTTACCAAGGGGAATGAAGTAGTCCAGGTCTTCATCGGGAATTTGCCCTACCGTGTTGTAGAGCTCTACATGTTCAAGAACCAGCACTGGATCTTTACAAGCCAGTGCGCTGTTCATTAAACCGACATAGTCAAATGCATTTGAGGGGGCAACGATGCGCCAGCCGGGCGACACGGCAAATACGCCAGCCGGGTCTATTGAGTGCTGAGAACCGTATCCTGTTCCCATGGCAACCTTTGTTCTGAGGACAAAAGGCATATCCAGGTCGCCTCCATACATATGCCTGGCCTTGGCAACCTGATTGAATATCTGATCCGCCGCCACCCAGAAGAAATCAGCATACATCAATTCAACCACAGGCCTGAATCGACCGTCCATTGCCATGCCGCCACCAAGGCCAACAAAAGCATTTTCGGAAATTGGCGTCCCGAGGATACGACCCGGGTATCGTTCAGGAATGCCCTTGGTTACGCCATTGGTTCCACCACCCAACCGATGGACGTCTTCGCCCATAACAATTATGCGTTCATCAGTATCCATGCGGCGCAGCATAACAGCGGACGCAGCTTCAACAAGCTTCACATTTTTGAGGTTCCCTGAATACGTTGATAGTTCCTCTGTCCGCACCCCAGCCAACTCAGACAAGTCTCCTCGAATGCCGAAATTGCAGAAATCCGATTTTGGCCAAAGCTCTGCTTTAATAGATAATGTGGTTCCGGATTTTTCCGTTAGCGCGGCTACAGCGCGATTCATGGCCTCGCTTGCCCGTTCCTGCAAGGCGTCAAGCTCCCAGCGAGTAATCATGTTGCGGGTAAGCATCTCTTTTTCCATCCGGTCAAGGGGGTCACGCGCCTTCCAAAGTGCCTCTTCCTCTTTGCTTCGATATTTAAGGGCACTGCCTGGCATCGGGCCACTGTGGTGAGTCTGGCGGTAAACTTCAGCCTCAATAAGTGTCGGACCCTTCCCGGCTCGCATATATTCAAGGGCTTCTTCCATGGCAATATAAACAGCCAGAGGGTCCATACCGTCAACCCGCCAGGAAGGGATGCCAAACCCTGGTCCACGAGCTGATAGCCGCGCATCTCCAGTGACTTCTTCAACAGAAGTTGCCACGGCATAACGATTGTTTTCGATGAAGAAACAGATGGGCAGTTTCCAGGCGGCAGCGAGATTAAAGCTCTCAAGTATCGACCCAATATTTGCAGCCCCATCGCCGAAATAATTTATTACGACGTTGTCGGTCCCTGAATGTTTGTTGCACCATGCGACTCCGGACGCCATCGGCGCACCTCCGCCAACAATCGCATTGGTACCTAACATGCCCGCCTCTTCCCATCTCAGGTGCATTGAGCCGCCGCGCCCTTTGCAAAACCCTTGAGCAAGCCCCATGATTTCCGCCAGAGTTTTTTGCAGAAGCGTGTACACCTCTTCTGGAAAAGGTGCTGTTGGAGATAGCCCGTTGGGGGCAATGAAATGCAAAGCTTTTGCGAGAAACTGGTGATGGCCGCGATGTGAACCGCTGACCTGATCTCCTTTTTTAAGGGCCATAATTGAACCGGCGGCCCCACCTTCCTGGCCAATACTAGTATGAGCCGGGCCATGAACGAGCCCTTTACCAGCCATATCCAATGTGGTTTTTTCAAAAGCCCGGATAAGATGAATACATGTCAAAAGCGAACCAAGCTTTTCGGGCTTTGCTGAGTCCCAGTCTTTCGTGGTCGCCTGAATCTCTTTCCAGTGGACCAGAGGTTTCAGATTCTTAATGGTCGGCATTTTACTCTCCAATAGGTGAGGTTGACGTGACTGAATTTTTCGATTTGTACCCATCAGCAACCCATCCGCCATCCGCGACTATGGCTTGACCGGTAATGAATGCTGAACTGTCAGAAGCCAGAAACAACGCAAGTTCGGCTATTTCATCCGGATCACCCAGTCGCCCCATGGGTGTTTGTTTGACCAGGTGGTTCACATCAATACGCCCCGCATCAATCAACTCATCCATCAAAGCGGTGCGAATATAGCCGGGAGCAAGGGCATTAACCCTGATGCCAAACTGTGCCCATTCGACAGCCAGTACCTTGGTCAATGAAACGACACCAGCCTTGGATGCACAGTAGGCGGCCCTATCAGGTGCGGAAACCACACCGAACATCGATGCGGTATTCAGGATCACGCCGCAGCGTTGCTCGATCATGCGGCGACCCGCTGCCTGTGCACAGATGAAGACACCGGTCAAGTTTATGTCTATCGCTCGACGCCATTCTTCAACCGGAAGTTCTATCGATGGCTTGTTCATTGCTATACCTGCGTTGTTGAGCAATACATCAATCGACCCGAAACGGGCGTGCGCTGCTTTCATCGCTTGCTCTACCAGGATTTCATCGGTCGTTGAGCAACAGGTAATTTCAATTTCGACGCCCAGGTGCGAGCTCTCTAACGTGTTTTTTTCACTTTTCAGAGCTTCGTTATTGATGTCTATCAGCATCAGGCGTGCCCCGCACCGGGCGAAAGCTTTTGCCATGGCCAGGCCTATACCACTACCGGAGCCGGTGATAACCACAACTTTTCCGGCGATTCCGGGATACGAGCCGCTCTTGGAAACGGGACACTGATTTTCCTGCTGCTTTACATACGTTGAGCTTGTCATACGGCTAACCACTCCTTTAATAGTTCCTGATTATTGCTAAGTTCGTCGGGTTTTCCTTCAAACACGATTTGTCCGTGCCCCATGACGCATACATGTGTCGAAACTTTTAGCGCGATGGTAAGTTTTTGCTCCACCAGTACGATTGAAACGCCGCGCTGATGAATATCCTGAATAACCTCCCCGACAACAGTAACAACCTTCGGGGCCAATCCTTCAGTTGGCTCGTCAATCAGTAAGAGTTTCGGGTTTCCCAGCAGCGAGCGGCAGATTGTGAGCATTTGTTGTTCACCACCGGACAGATTGCCGGCTCTCGTGTTGCGACGCTCCTTCAAGCGCGGAAAATATTCGAACATTTGATCAAAGGTCCATTTTGATTCCCCGTCATGCGCCGGCTGTTCCCCCATACGCAGATTTTCATCGACAGTCAGATTGGTAAATACCTCTCGTTCTTCGGGCACATAGGCTATACCCGCTCGACATACAGTATATGGTCGAGCACCCGCCAGATCGCAGCCGTCCAACTTTATATGGCCAGAAGTCGGCGGTACCAGACCCATGACGGCTTTCAGCGTTGTCGAGCGACCTGAGCCATTGCGCCCTAGCAGGCTCACTACTTCGCCTTTGCCAACATGGAACTCAACGCCACGCAATATATGGCTCTTGCCATAATGGGCATGCAAATCCTGAACATTTAACAGCGGATTTTCCAACCTCATGCACATGCGCAGACCTCCTCGCCCAGATAGGCTTCGCGTACCCTGCCGTCATTACGGATAACATCAGGTGTGCCTGTGGCAATCACTTCGCCGTAGACCAGTACGCTGATCCGGTCGCTTATCGAAAAGACAACATCCATATCGTGCTCGACTATCATGAGCGAGCAACCCTTTGTCAGCTCACGAATGAGAGAAATGGTGTAGTGGGTTTCTTCTTTCGACATTCCTGCCATCGGCTCGTCGAGCAGGATCACTTTGGGATCTGACGCGAGAGTCATGCCGATTTCCAGCGATCTTTGTTCGGAGTACGACAACTCTCCGGCAGGGGTGTCTCTCCGTGCTTCCAACCTGACTCGTTCCAATAAGCTTTCGGTCTTTTCCTGTACAGGCCTGACCCGGTTTATTATTTTCCACAGCGTGTATTGCAGACCCGCACGCTGCATTACAGCGATCCTCAGATTCTCAAATACCGTTAGACGCGGGAATATATTTGTAATCTGAAAAGAACGTGCAAGACCCAGGTGATTTATTTTCTGCGGTGTCTGACCCTGAATCGGGTGGCCGTCAAAAAGAATTTCACCTTTATTGGGGGCAAACTGCCCTGAAATCAGATGGAACAGGGTAGATTTCCCTGCGCCATTAGGACCAATCACGGCATGTCGTTCACCTGGGAGGAGATCGAGATCTACGCCTCGAATGATGTGTGCCTTATCGAATGATTTGTGGACATTGCGCAAAGAAAGTACCGGAGCATTCATGCAGAGTCCCTTTCAACATGATGTAGTTTGTTTATATCGGGCAGCTCTTCCGCCGCGCAAGGCAGGGGAATTTCTGTATCAGGTGTGGATGTAGCTTCATTCAGGGTGTGAAACTTTCTCTGGACAACCTTCACTAAAATACCGCCGCCGATAACAAGTACGAGTGGTACAATCCAGGTAAGTAATGAGCCGGGAGGCCAATCACGACCAAAAAGGCTCACAGACGGCCAGGCGGCGCTGCCGGCTGTCACCAGAAGGGATTGGTAATCCTGTGAAAAAATCCGCTGTAAAATTTCCACACTGAAGGTTACCCCTCCAATCAGCATCAAGCCGGCTATGCATGATAACGCGACTATCGGCACTAGAACGCTGACAGATAAAGTTCGCCGGACACCCAGCCATAATTGACGAAGGCCCGAAAGACCTGATGGTAAAAACATCATAACAAAAACGAAGAGGATGCCCTGATAGAGAAGCCAGGATCGGGTCAAGTCTGAAACTGCGTATCCGAAAAATGTCATTATTGCAGCGCCCAGCGCAGGCCCGAGAAATACATTGACCCCACCGATATATGAATTTAATACGACAACTGTGGAGAGATGTGAATCGAACACGACATAGTTAGCGGACTCATTGTTGATGACCTGAAGGCTGCCGGCTATGCCGGCAAACATAGCCGAGATAACGAAAACCAATACTCTAAGCCTGTGAACCTCATAGCCAAGGAATCTCAGCCGTTGGGTGTTTTCACGTAAAGCGAGAGTGAGACGACCGACAGGCGTACGTGTAAACAAGAAGAGCACCGCGAGGGAGGCGAGTACCCATACAAGGGTCAAATAGTATATTTGTGTACTCGTCCCGAAACTCAGGCCCCAGGCGGGAGATCGCATTCCTGAAATGCCTGCCTCACCGCCAAACATTCCCTTGAGATGCGGTGCGAGAGAGTGTAGCAGTTCCGCTAACGCCAGGGTTATCATTGAAAAGTATACGCCGCTTCGTTTGGTGGAAAACCATCCGGCGCCTATGCCGACAAGAATCCCCGCGCAGGCGCCTGTGAGCGGAAGCATCGGTGTCGGCAACAATCCAGCCGCACTCCCGTCTCCCATCGCGTGGATTGTGGCAAATGCCCCGACACCGAAGTACGCTGCATGGCCGAAGGAAAGCATACCTCCCTGTCCGCACAGCAGGTTGAAGGCGCAGGCGAACAAGACGGCAATCAGCATCTGGGTCGCAGCGTTGACCAGCGATTGAGACAGAACCGCTGGCAGTACCCCTAGAAGTATGATTGCAATTGCTATCAAATAACGCACATACTTCATCCCGTTACTCCTTTTCACCCAGGAGACCTGAGGGGCGCACCAGTAATATTATCAACATAAAAGCGAATGGTATTGTTGCGGCAAGACTTGAGATCTTCAGCGTCATCATACCACCCACGCCCTCGGCCCATGCACGTGCTCCGAACAGGGCGCACAGATCGGCAAGACTCCGATCGATACCGACCGAATACGAGGTGATTAAGCCAATCAGGAGCGATGCGAGCATTGCGCCCTCAAGCGACCCCAGGCCACCGACAACTACCACCACGAAAACCATGATACCGAGTTCAAGTGCCATGTTTGGATTGGTTGTATAGAAGGCTCCAGCCACTGCGCCGGCAAGACCGGCGAGTGCAGCGCCAGCACTGAACACTCCCATGAAAACCATAGGCACGTTGTGTCCCAACGCCTCAGCCATCTTCGGTTTGTATATGGCCGAGCGCACTACGATCCCGACCCGGGTTCTGGTTAGCAGAAGGTAAATAAGGGCGAACATCGCAAGAGCAATACTCCCCATCAAGAGACGGTACGCAGGGTAGGACGCACCGAAAATAGTGAAAGCGGAAAAATCCAGGGATTTGGGAATCCTGTAGTCGACGGGGAAGTTGCCGTAGATTAGTTTGATCAGTTCGGCGATAATAAACGATATGCCGAAAGTCAGTAGCAGTTCATGCGCATGGCCGAATTTATGTACCCGGCGCAAAAAATATCGCTCGACCAGCGCCCCGATTACACCAACCAGCAGCGTCGACAACACCAGAGCAGGCCAGAACCCCAGCAGCTTCTGCAAAGTATAAGCTAAATAGGCTCCTACCATGTAGAAGGAGGCATGGGCAAAATTCAGCACTCCCATCATGCCGAAAATCAGGGTCAGTCCTGCCGAAACCATGAATAGCAACAGACCGTAAATGGTGCCGTTAAGCAATGAAACTACATAATATTCCATGAAATTTCCTCCATCTGATGCAAGACACTCTTCTTGTTATTATTCTGCCTGCACTGCTTCTATCTCGTGAAGAGCAGAAAATACTTGGTGGTCGGCAGTGCGCATGCTCATCTTTCCAAGCAGTGTGTTGATCCTGGAATCCTCAAGCGCTTTGGCAAGTGTGGTTACGTTCATTTTACAATTCAGCGCAACGGAGAAATTTCAGCCGGTAAGAGCATCGTCGAAACCATTCCCCGCAAAAACTCCTTAACAGTGTCGGCCCATTTACACTGGGCAGGCTGCTGTAACCCCTGCTCCAGACGCGACTGAAAATCAGGGTACGCCGACAGCTCCAGAACTTCGTTCGGATCAGGCGATTCACTTGTCCAGACACCCGCAAGGGTGCACTCTGAAGATCTCGGTCGCCGGAGAACCTCTTGCAGTAATTGAGCAGATTTCCCTACCACAGCCTGGTATCGGCGCATCTCGTAAAAAGCGCTGACAACGGTTGGCGTATTGACAGTGATCGCAGGTCGCAGGAAATTAATCTGTTGGGTTTGAATCGCCGGAAGGACTTTTTCAAGAAACTCCTCCCGCCAGCAGTTTTGCTGAGCCAGAAGACGGCGCTGCTCCTGGCGGTGATCCAGAGTTTCAAACTCCCAAAGATGATGAACCTGATTTAGTATCCCGAACTCACTGCACCAGAAGCCGAGCAGTCGTCCGTAGCGATCCTGGCGTAAGGGCTGCAGCTTCGATTCGATAAGCCGCAAATAGCCGTCTAATGTGCCAGGATGCATGACGTATGTTCGGTACTCATGGATTTTGCCCAGTTTTTCCGGGTTATCTGCAATGACTGACTTCAACTCTATGGTCTCCTTGCCGTTTCTACCCTGCCAGCTCCTCATTCGTGCGCTATACGTCAAATCGTCGATCAGCTGTATGCCAGAGTCTTGACGTTGTCTCCTTCTCATACCCCTTCCCGCTCGGAAAACTTACCAGCTCGAACTGCATGCCCCAGGGGGATAGAAAATAGACCCAGGTCTGCCCGGCACTGGGCCCGGTCTCCCGTACAGTCGGATTGCCAAGTACCCGGATCCCGCAGGACTTAAGGTGAGCAACTGCAGCGTAAACGTCATCAACGTAAAGAGCCAAATGGTGGCCGCCTATATCGCTGTTTCGGGGCGGCTCGAGAACCTGATCGACAGCTTCGTATTCAAAAACTTCATAGTTGCTGCCGTTTTTGCATCGGAAGAAGCGGATCTTTTTCATGATCGTCCTTGGATGTACGTTGAGATGGGTCTGCATCCAGTCATCTTCAGATTGAAACGGCCCAAGATCATAAAGCGGTTCGCAGCCGATGACATTTACAAAAAAATCGGTTGCCTGTTCTATGTCAGGCACGGTAAAGCCAACGTGGTCAGTACCTTGCAGGCCAGGCATTCCATGAATTACAGCTTTCGATTCACTCATGTCCAGTATCCTCCTGTTTGCTGATGCTGCCTGTAATTGCAACCTTTCTCTTCGCGGTTTCCACTACGGCACTGCGACTGGAGCGTTGCATGACGGACTGCCAGTTCAGCTCAAGTCCCGCACCGGGTTCCTCATCAGCCACCATACGTCCATCCGTTACAGTAATCGGTCGCTTCAACAATACCTCCAAAGGGTCTACTCCGGATTCCGGAGGAATGAATTCCACCCCTTCAATCTCAGAAAACGCACACGCAAGATGGAGATGAAGAGGTGCAAAAACATGCGGAAAAACGGTACGGCCGGCAAAAGATGCTGCATGAATAGCGCTAATTGCACCTGTGATGCCACCGCAAGTGGTTGCATCCACCCTCAATATGGAAACTCCTTCTGCGAGATCCCGCATTGCTCTTGAATCCGTTACGTCTTCTCCGGCAGCGATCGGCGTCGACAGGTGCCGCTGTAATTCTGAGGTAAGCCGCCAATCCAAAGGATTAAAGGGATCTTCCAGAAACGCCAGCCCCATCTCGTCGAGACGGCGACACACTCCGAGTGCTTCCGTAAGAGTTGACCAGGACCAGTGTGCGTCCGCAGCAACGCGACCAGGTGCCCGCTTGGTGACTGTCTGTGTGTAACGCAGATCAAAGGCAGGATCGTCACCCTTGAGCATGACCTTTACGCGCACGTAGCCTTCGTCAATACGGCGCGATACTTCGTCCGCGATATCATCCAGGGATCGTGTATCCATATAGTAACCGGCAACCGCCGTAACCGGGACGTCGGAGCGCAGACCGCCGAGAAGCCTGTACAGCGGCAATCCGGAAACTTTCGCCGCAATATCCCACAGCGCAATATCAATTAGACTGACGGCTCGCGAATAAACAGGCCTGGAGGTTGTGTTACTCATCAAGAAGGCTTGCAGTCCCTGCCGGCGCATGAGCGGGTCTGTATTAATAAGGTTCGGGCCGATACGGGTCAGCGACTCGAGCAAAGGCGTACCTCTGGGGTAACCTATGGCATCTCCGCAGACACCGGCATCGGTCTCGATGCGCACTGCGACATAGTCGCGGGTGGTGATCACCACTGGTCCAAGCCGGAGTGTTTGAGGAAGTGGTTCTTGAACCTCTGCGAGAAGTATGCGTGTAATATGCATGGCAGGACTCCGTAGTCGTTTATTCCTGCACAGTCGAAAACTGCTCGTCCGGGCCGAGAATTCGTGCCACATGTTCCTCCTTCAAATCAATTCCGAGGAAACGGCTAATCTGGACAATCTGACCATAAAGCATATACTGGCCGTGGTGAAGCACACATGACCGTCGTCTGGCGAACGCCAAAAGCGGCGTGTCGCCCAGACGGACCACCGCTTCGCAAACCAGTGTGCCTGGTGACAAATGCTCCGCTGGCAGCGGAAGCTCATCGCTATCATGCAAACCGAGCGAGGTGGCATTGATTACAACGTCGTAACCGGCTGGATTGTTGCTGTCAGCGCGCATGGTAACTTGAGGCGTCAGAGACTGTAAGCGTTCAACCAATCCTGTTGCCCGTTCCATTGATCGATTATTAATAACCAGCTCAGAAGGAAGCTCTCGAGCCACGGCATATGCAATGGATTTACCGGCCCCGCCGGCTCCGACCATCAGAACGCGCTTGCCTCGCAGTGAATGACCACGTTCACGCAGGCCGGCGACAAAACCATCACCATCGAAATTGCCCCCCACAAATGTGCCTTTTACGTGATCTATCCGCAGAGCGTTTACCGAACCTACTATTTGTGCGGCCTCGGAAAGCGCGCCGCAAAACTTGAGGACTCTCTCCTTATATGGAATTGTCACGATCAAACCGCGCAAATTGCTGAGCCCCAGTACGCCATTCATCACTTTGTCCAAGTTGTCGTTCAGCACATGAAAAGGCAGGCAAACTACGTTGAGGCCCTGGCGCCTTACCGATTCGTTGAAGAGTTGCGGTGTACGTACATGTGCAATTGGATTGGCGATAATTCCGATCAATGCGGTAGTACCGTCGATAGTCATTCGTTATCCTCTTTAAGCATTATCGAGCTGTTATGTTGCTAAAACGTGCAAAGCCCTGGCATCTTGCCCAAGGCTTTGCTTTTTTACGAAGCTGTCTTTACTTTGGCCGTTGCAGCTTGTTGCTTGCCTGCACCGGAACAGCCGCTTCCTCAGCGGTGAACACCTTGACCGGCTTGAAGCCCATATTCGTGCCATCGACCTTGTATTTAGCATCTTTTGATACGACCGACACGGCTATGGGCATTATCACTTGGTGGTCGGCGGAGCGTATGGTGGCTTTGCCGAGCGGGGTAGTGATCTGAGCGTTTTCCAGCGCTTTAGCAAGCGAGGTAATATTCAGCTTGCCAGCCTCAGGTTTTACTTTTTTCAGAGCCTCTTCAAGCAACATCATTCCATAAACCGCTTGCGGCTCTACATAAGAAGGCAGATGCCCGGTTTTTGCCTTGTAAGCCTGCGCGAACTTCTCTCCCTCTTTGCCGGCAGCCTCAATGTTTAAAGGGTGGGCAACGTAGCTGCCGAGTGCTGAATCGCCAGCATTTGCCAGATTGCCCGGCTGGTCGAGAAAGCAGGTGGCAAAACGGATTTTCAGGTTGGCAGAGTGAGCGGCCTTCATCAGTAGCAGAAGATCGTTTGACCAGTTTCCAGTGATAACCGTATCAGGCTTGGCATCTTTAATTTTAGCGATATAAGGTGAAAAATCCTGAATCTTGTTGACATCGTGAAGAGTCGTTCCAACTATTTGGTATCCGCCCTGCGGAGCGTTGCCAAGGATTGCATTCTGCATATCCAAACCCCATGAATAGTTCTGGTTCATGGAGTAAATATTCTTGCCAAGCACGCCAGCCTGCTTCATTGCAGATACAAGAGCTTTAACGCGAATATCCGAATTAGTGCAGAAACGGAAGTGATAAAAATGGTTTTTCTCACCAGTCAGTTCAAGCGCCTCACCACCGAAATTGAGATATAGAAGTTCTTTCCCAGGATTTCTAAGATTATGTTTGCGCACATCTTCCGTAATCTGTCCGGCTACAGCCGAGGATGACCCCTGAATGATAACCTGAACACCATCAGCTATTGCTGCTTTCACTTTGTCAGATGCACCGGAAGTGCCTCCCTGGTTATCGTATTCTATGAGTTGGATCTGTTCCCCACCCCAGCCACCAGTTGCATTTATGGAATTGATCATATACCGCACGGCCGTGAGGTATAAAATGCCTGTTGATGCCTGAGGCCCAGATAGACTTTCGACCATTGCCATTTTAACTGGTGCGGCTAGTGCGGATGTGGCAAAAATAACTCCACACAGGGCAAGTGACACACAATACCATTTTTTGCTAATGAACATTGACAACGCGACAATCATTTTTCTAATCATTTTCAAATCCTCCTTTAGCTTGGATAATGCTGCTTGAAATGTTTATTCCAGTCACAGAATATGATCATGTCATATGATGACATGATCTATAATACAGGGTTTTGAATTTGTCAATACATATTTTTCATTTTTGATGGGTCTCTACGGAAATGCGATGAACCAGTAATACATATTTGTAACTGGCAGAGAAATTATACATCATCACACCCAGGGGAGGTGGTAATGGATTCACAACGAATTAGCTGGAATAGATATTGGTAATGTGATAATGTCATAATATGATTTATTTACAACATGTGGATGCAAATTTTTTTATTTATTCTATAGTGAAGATTTATACGAGGAGATAGTTAATGAATGGTCGAAACAGCAATTCCATTATAAAAAGATCCCTGACTCTAACTGATGAACTTGCGAAAAAGCTCAACGATGCAATAAAGAGTGGAGTTTACAAACCGGGCGACCGTCTTCCAACGGAACCTGAACTCTGTGAAACGTATGGTGTAAGCCGCCCTGTTCTTCGCGAAGCAATATCGCAATTAAAATCTAACGGCTTGGTCATACCTCAGCAGGGAAGAGGTGTCTTCGTTAGCGAAACTGGTCACAGCGCCAGCATGCGCCTCGACATCCCAAGCATTGAAGACAAACAGGAGGTTTTACAAATATTGGAATTGCTTATGGCTGTCGAGGTTTATTCGACAGGTCTTGCTGCACGATGTCGTACAAAAAAACAACTGACCACAATAAAAAAAGCGCTGGATAAACTTATAAAAGCGATTTCAGCTGGAGAGGTTGCGAATGAGGAAGATATGATTTTTCATGCTGAAATTGTGAAGGCAACTAATAATCGTTTTATTTTGACTCTCTCTTCTTTTTTGGAGGAAAACGTCCGTCATGCTATCAGAACTGCGAGAAGAAACACGTCTACTTCTAAAGATTATAATTCAATTGTAATAAAGGAGCATGAAGATATTTATCTGGCCATCGAAGAACAAAATATTGAAAATGCTCGACTTGCTGCAGAGACCCACCTTAAAAAAGCTGCTGAGCGACTTATGCTTATTGGTACAAGCTAGCCGTAGCAACAAAGTCAAGACAGATGGGAGTGCTTTTAATAGGCAGTTTAAAATTATCCTGTCGAAAGTTCGTAATCTTTTGGAATTTTTTATTCACTACCAGAGTATCTTTCAGCAGGCTTCAGATTTGTTATAAATAAAGGCCTTTCCCGCAACTGTAACAGGCGACGGAGGTTCTTTGAATAAGAAATTTTGGATGATTATGCTGAAAGGATTTACTTCCTTATTGATGAATCGCATCCTACCAAAGCGCCTCCAAAAGGATCACTGCAGCAGACTGTGCAAGACGCTTCCAGATGGGTATTTTTAAATGACCCACTAAAAGTCATTTTCCTTTGATGATCTTTAAAAGATGAGTTAGTTCATACGGTCAAATCATTGGGTGGGTATTGTACTACCGTGCTACATGCAGCTTGATGGGAATGTGCTTGGCAAAAAGATTAAAGTCATTATCGGTAGTGAATATCGGTAAGGAGTGACGCAACGATAACCATTACAAATATTCCTCTTCATTTATGCTGATTTAAATACCCCCCATACAAAGATATTTGACCTCAATGAATTCTTCGATGCCGTATTTTGAGCCTTCCCTGCCAATGCCGGATTCTTTCATACCACCAAATGGTGCTACTTCTGTGGAAATCAGGCCGGTGTTGATGCCGACCATTCCGTACTCCAGAGCCTCAGCCACCCGCCAGACCCTGCTTATATCTCTGGTGTAAAAGTAGGATGCCAGGCCAAACTCGGTATCGTTGGCCATCTGCACGGCCTCTGCATCGGTGGTGAATCTGAAGATTGGCGCCAGAGGGCCGAAAGTCTCTTCTTTGGCAACCAGCATTTCCTGTGTGACATTGGTGATAATTGTCGGTTCAAAGAAGCTGCCGCCCAGAGGGTGGCGCTTGCCACCCAATGCGATTTTAGCGCCCTTTTCGACGGCGTCTCCGATGTGCTCCTCCATCTTGAGTACAGCGGCCATATCTATCAGTGGCCCCTGCTGAAACTCACCTTTGAGCCCATTTCCTACTTTCATCCTCGAAACGGCGGCAATCAGTTTCACAACGAAGGAGTTGTAAACTTCGTCCTGCACCAGTATGCGGTTGGTACAGACACAGGTTTGACCTGTGTTGCGATATTTGGAGGTGATTGCCCCTTCTACAGCGGCGTCAAGATCGGCGTCGTCGAAGACGATAAATGGGGCGTTGCCTCCCAGTTCCAGCGAAACCTTCTTGACAGAGGTGGCACACTGAGCCATCAACTGTTTGCCGATTTCGGTGGAGCCTGTGAAAGTGAGTTTGCGCACGATCGGGTTGGTACTCATTTCACTCCCGATAGCACTGGCTGATCCGGTTACCACGCTGAATACTCCTGCCGGGATTCCGGCTCGCTCACCCAGTTCTGCCAGAGCCAGCGCCGAGAATGGCGTCGCCGTGGCCGGCTTGACCACCATGGTACAACCGGCAGCCAGAGCCGGGCCGGCCTTACGGGTTATCATTGCGGCAGGGAAGTTCCAGGGGGTGATAGCGGCACAGACGCCGATCGGCTCTTTGATGACGACGATGCGCTTATCAGCCGTGTGACCGGGAATGGTGTCACCGTAAATACGCTTTCCCTCTTCGGCAAACCATTCAA
>CAYQMO010000070.1:0-16900 GCA_964418315.1 uncultured Geobacter sp.
AATTACAGGTAGGGGCGAATAACATTCGCCCTGTTGGGATAACCGATAATAAGGATTTATTACTCAATAACTCACTGGATCAATAAAAAACGAATAATGGTGAGCCGCTAAAACACAACTCCCAACGCTTCAGCCACAGTATGCATATCCTTGTCACCACGACCGGAGAGACAAACGACAATAGTTTTATCTTTACTCAATGCTGGAGCCAGTTTCATGACCTGCGCAATTGCATGAGAGGATTCAAGCGCCGGAATAATACCCTCTTCACGGGTCAGAGTGCTGAATCCATCCAGCGCCTCCGCGTCAGTGATAGAAACATACTCGGCTCTACCGGAATCCTTTAGCCAGGAATGTTCCGGGCCGACACCAGGATAATCTAGTCCCGCCGAGATGGAGTGTGCGTGAGTGATCTGACCATGCTGATCCTGCAGCAGATAGGTCTTGTTGCCATGCAGAATGCCGGGTGAACCGGCGCAGAGCGGCGCAGCGTGCTTGCCGGTTTCAATGCCGTAACCGGCAGCTTCAACACCGATAATGCCGACTGATTTGTCTTTAAGGAATGGATAGAAGAGCCCTAGTGCGTTACTCCCGCCACCAACACAGGCTACCAGGTAATCCGGCAGCCGCTTTTCAACTTTATAGTGCTGTCGTCTGACTTCAGCGCCTATTACAGACTGAAAATCGCGCACCATCATCGGGTACGGGTGCGGTCCAGCCACGGTACCGATCACATAAAAAGTCTCATTGATGGTGGTTACCCAGTTGCGCATCGCCTCATTCATGGCATCTTTAAGGGTAGCGGTACCGGCGGTGACCGGAGTTACCGTCGCGCCGAGCAGTTTCATGCGAAACACATTCTGAGCCTGTCGGCGGGTATCTTCTTCACCCATGAAAACTTCGCATGACATGCCGAACAGCGCGGCAACAGTGGCAGTCGCCACGCCATGCATACCGGCGCCGGTCTCTGCAATCACCCGTTTCTTTCCCATCCGCCGCGCCAGCAGTCCCTGACCAATGGTGTTGTTAATCTTGTGCGCGCCGGTATGATTCAGGTCTTCACGTTTGAGGTATATCCGTGCCCCACCCAGCTTTTTAGTCAGCTTTTCAGCGAAATAGAGCGGGTTTGGACGACCGACATACTGGCGGAGATAGTATTTGAATTCATCTTTGAATTCACGATCATGACGGAAATGCTCGTACGCTTTTTCCAGTTCCAGCAGCGCTGGCATGAGCGTCTCGGGAACATAGCGCCCGCCGTACTGACCGAAATGCCCTTTTTTATCCGGTAGTTTCACTACTGACTCCTTGTTGCTCTGATAAAGCGGCTGACCAGCCCGGCATCCTTTTTCCCCGGCGCGCTCTCGACACCGCTTGAAACATCCACTGCATACGGTTTAACCGCTGTTATCGCCTCAACCACATTCTCCGGCGTCAGCCCTCCGGCGAGAATTATTGACCGGGAAGCCGCTGCGTGCGCAGCAATCTCCCAATTAAAGGTAGTTCCGGTACCGCCATGCGCAGCCGGTGACCAGGCATCCAGCAGACAGGCGGCAACATGATACTCTGCCATATTATCGAGGCTGTGGGCATCTTTTACCCGGAATGCCTTGATGACCCTGCGGGTAATGGCACGGCAATAGTCAGGTGACTCTTCACCGTGGAGTTGGACGATGTCCAGACCACACCGGTCTGCTATTGCATTGACAACCGTCAGCTCTTCGTTGACAAACAGCCCGACTGTCTGCACAAATGGCGGCAGACGACTTATAATCGTCGCAGCCTGTGCCGGTGAAATAAAACGAGATGATCCTTGAAAAAAGACGAAGCCAAGAGCATCCGCTCCGGCTTCGACCGCCATCAGGGCATCTTCGAGAATTGTTATGCCGCAGATTTTAACTTTGACCATGGTAAATTCACATCCATAAGCCGGTGTAGCCGGAACCAAACAGGCAGAATCAGAGGCAATAGAACGCGGAAAAGGCGGAAAAAGCGGATTGAACGGATAAAGACGGATCAGGTTCTGTTACCAGATGAATAAATCCGATTTTTCCTGCTTTTTCAGATTTGATCCGTGTTCCATGCTTTTGATGTTGAGATATTGAAGGTTTGATCAGGCTTTGTAAAGAATCAAGTTGTAAGGGAGCAATCCGGACAAGCCCGACCCAAGATGCTGTTAATTCCATTTTGCTTTCAAGGTGACATTTTATAGACCCTAAAGGTTTTTAAAACCTTTAGGGTCTGTCCTGAAATAAGTGTAATCTTGATTGCAACTGCGAATAAATATATGATTTTACGTATTTTCTCGGTTCGAGCCTCCGCCCTGCTGAAGCACTACATAGTTCTGCAGTATTATTTCACGAAAAGCGGCACTGGTCGCCGCCCAATCAACCACATCAACTCGAATAGGCAAATCTGATTCATCAAAGGCATCCTTGATCGATGCCAAACTATCCAGTGTCAGAGGTTGATCTGCAAGCACCACCAGATCAAGGTCAGAGTAGGGCTTTGCTTTACCGGTTATGCGTGAGCCAAACGCCCATACGCCATATTCCGGGACGCATTCCGAAAGAATCCGGCAAACTTCACCCAAATCGTGTTGATTGAGTGCAAGTGAAGATCTGCCAAGTGCGGTTTTCACGGGAGTTTAGTTCTAGAAACCAGTTGTTGATGCAGATACCGGGCTTCTTCCAAAAAATCCGGGGCAATTTCATATACTTTTTCGGCTTTGTCTGCGTCGTAGGTATGACTGCTGTCAGTGCGTGCCTGTCGATAGGTTTTCCAGCGTAGCCAGTTTGAACGTAATAATCCGTGCTCATTACCCCTGCGTATCAAACCCTGAAATGAGCTGGCGTCAATTTCCTCAGGGTTTGCAGCGGTTACTTCCAGGTAACGCTTCAGCATCTTCCAACTCAACTCATAGGTAAATTCAAAGCACTGGATGACAGAGTTCCGCAGTTGCTCAAACAGCTCATCATCTTGTTGCGCCATTTCTGATTTCGCAAAATGAATGCTTTTTTCCAATTGCCCAATAGCGTTCGCAAGTGAAGAAAAGTCGAGGATCATGCAAGGCTCCTGTAACGGTAAATGAGTGATGTGACACTCTGTTGCTACAGATTTATCTTCGGCAGTCGTTCCAGAGCTGACCTTACCATCTCTGACGGGTATTCGTAATCTTCCAGATTACCGGAGAGATAGGCGTCGTACGCACCCATATCAAGCTGACCATGTCCGGAAAGACCGAACAAAATTGTGCTCTCCTTACCCTCCTCTTTCGCCAGCACTGCTTCGTCAATTGCTGCCCGCACCGCATGCGCCGATTCCGGAGCCGGAATAACCCCTTCGCTGCGGGCGAACAGGAGCGCTCCCTCGAAACAGGCGTTCTGCCTGTACGATTTGGCTTCGATCTGACCGGCATTATACAACTGAGAGACCAGCGGCGACTCACCATGATAGCGGAGACCGCCAGCATGAATGCCGGGGGGCATAAAGTCGTGACCCAAAGTATACATCATGGCAATTGGCGCCACTTTGGCGGTATCTCCGTAATCAAAGGCGTAGACCCCTTTTGTCAGAGTGGGGCATGATGCCGGCTCAACGGCAAGGCAACGAACATTTTTGCCGGTTGCACGATCGGCAATAAAAGGGAACGCCAGACCGGCAAAATTTGAGCCGCCACCACAACAGGCGATAACAACATCCGGGTAGTCCCCGGCGATTTTCAACTGTGCCTGAGCCTCCTGCCCGATTATGGTCTGATGAAGACATACGTGGTTGAGTACACTTCCCAGAGCGTAATTGGTGTCGGCATGAGTGGCGGCATCCTCAACCGCCTCCGAAATGGCGATACCGAGGCTGCCGGGACAATCGGGATCATGAGCCAGAATCGAGCGCCCGGAGTTGGTGAACTCTGAGGGAGAGGGAATCACTCGGGCACCCCACAACTGCATCATGCTCTTGCGGTACGGCTTCTGGGTGCATGATACTTTGACCATGTAGATTGTGCACTCCAGGCCGAACATCGAACAGGCAAGGGAGAGTGAACTCCCCCACTGACCGGCCCCGGTCTCTGTAGCCAGGCGGCGGATACCGGCCTGTTTGTTGTAGTATGCCTGTGGAATGGCAGAGTTAGGTTTATGCGAACCGGCCGGGGAAACTCCCTCATATTTGTAATAAATCTTTGCCGGTGTACCAAGCGCCTTTTCCAGACGGTGGGCACGAAACAGCGGCGATGGTCGCCAAAGTTTGTAAATTTCGCGGACTTCGTCGGGAATGTCAATCCAGCGCTGCATTGACATCTCCTGCTCTATCAGAGCCATCGGGAAGATGGCGAGCATCTCGTCCGGCGTAACCGGCTGCATGGTGCGTGGGCTGATGACTGGTGCCAGCGGTCCAGGCATGTCGGGAATAATGTTGTACCATTGGCGCGGGATCTGCTCTTCAGGCAGCAGTATTTTTGTGTTCATCTCTTCCTCCTTACTTGATTACTCCAGATTCTCTTCAATCCGAATGAAACTGGTCTTCTCACAGATGATGTCAAGCTGATCGATCTCGGATAGCGCCTCCTGGATTGAACCTTCACGAGCCTCGTGAGTCATGATGACAATCGCAACCGGCGTAGAGTCAGCAACGTCATGAGATGTCTGCACCATCGATTCGATGCTGATGCCATGCGACCCGAGGGCTCCGGCAATACCTCCCAGCACACCAGGCCTGTCGAGGGCACTGAAACGGAGCATGTATTTACTGACGATGTCAGCCATCGGCTTGACCGGGATGGTGACAATCGCTTCGTCCAGAAAGCCGAGAGGTGACATACGTCGTCCGGCACCGGCTATAATACTGCGCGAAAGCCCAATCAAATCACCGACAATCGCACTGGCGGTCGGATTCTGGCCGGCACCACGACCGGAGAACATCACCGGACCGACAAAATCTCCGGTCAGGCGAATGGCGTTGAATACACCGTTTATATCAGCCAGAGGGCTGTCGAGCGGAATCATGGTTGGATGCACACGTGCTTCGATTTTGCCTTCTACAAGCTTGCCAATTGCCAGCAGCTTGATGCGATAGCCGAATTCTGCAGCATACTTGACATCCATACCGCTGATATTTGTGATCCCTTCGGTATGAATATCGTTAAAATCTATGTTGGTGCCGAAGCAGAGTGAGATTAGAACAGCCAGTTTGTGTGCGGTATCGACACCCTCGACATCAAAAGTCGGGTCAGGTTCGGCGTAGCCAAGTTCCTGGGCAACTTTCAATACATCACTGAAAGCTGCACCCTCCTGAGTCATACGGGTCAGGATATAATTGCAGGTGCCGTTCATAATGCCGAAAACGCTGTTGAAATTATTGGCGGCCAGGTTGCCCTTGATCGCCGTCAGCACAGGAATACCGCCGCCGACTGAAGCTTCGAACTGCACTTCAACCCCTTTACGGACTGCAGCAGCGTAAATGTCAGTACCATGCAGCGCCAGAAGCGCCTTGTTGGCGGTAACGATATGTTTGCCCTTCTCGATTGCCTTTAACACGAATGTTTTGGCCGGTTCATAGCCGCCGATCAATTCGATAACCACCGATATTTCGGGATCATTAAAGATGTCATCGACATTGGTCGTCAACAGACCGGAGTCGACAACGACACCACGGTCACTGGTTATATCCAGATCGGCAATGCGCTTCAGAACAATGCCGGTTCCGACTTTGCTGCGAATAACGTCTGCATTCTCGCGCAGCAGTCTGACGACTCCCGCGCCAATATTACCAAATCCTATCAGACCAACCTGTATGTCGTTCATCATTCCTCGCTTGACTGTTCAGTTTTTGCGCACGCTTCGATCTCATCAAGAATACCGTTGACAAACGCTGGAGAATCCTTGTCTCCGAAGCGGCGGACAATCTCTATAGCCTCGTTAATGCTAACTTTTTTAGGGATATCGGCACGAAACATCAGCTCATATACCGCCAGTCGCATGACGTTAAGATCGACTCTCGGCATCCGGGCCAGCGACCAGTTTTTTGAGCGTGCCTTGATGGCTTCATCGATAATTCCGCGCTGAGCCTGCGCTCCCTGCACCAGACCTTCGGCAAACTCCCGCACCCGTCCCGGTGTTTCACTCTGCTCTTCGCGGAAAATCTGCAAGGTTTCACTCAATCCGATGGAGCTGTTAGAGTCGAGAGCGTACATCATCTGCAGAGCCAGTTCACGCGCTTCGCGACGTAGTCCCATTATTTCAACACCTTCATAAGATTGGCAGATTCGATTGCAGTCACGGCCGCCTCAAACCCCTTGTTACCAGCTTTGGTGCCGGCTCGTTCAACCGCCTGCTCAATCGTATCTGTCGTCAGAACCCCAAAGGCGATCGGTATTCCGCTGGCAAGTGAAACGGTTGCCACCCCTTTGGAAACTTCAGAGGCAACATAATCAAAATGCGGAGTAGAGCCGCGAATAACCGCACCAAGACAGATCAGAGCATCATAGTGGCCGCTTTCAGCCATTTTTTTGGCAAAGAGCGGTATTTCAAAAGCCCCCGGCACACGCGCAACATGGATGTTTTTATCATCAACTCCGTGGCGAACCAACGCATCAACCGCCCCTTCCAGCAGGCGTTCGCAGATGAAACTGTTAAAACGGCTGACTACGATACCAAACGTCTGACCTTTGGCCTCGAGTACACCTTCAAAGAACTGTGGCATGACTACCTCCTGACATATAGCGTAAAAAAGAAGCGGGATACTAGCATATTTTTCGCCTCTGTGGAGAAATAATATAAATGACGTCCACTACCCCCATAAGATTAATTGGTCAAGAGTATTGCAATAGTCATGCAGATATGCTACTTGTTGCAGGTTTTAAAATACATAAATACAACAATCAGAAAAGGAGCATTACGTGAAATTAATTACCACTACAAAACTGTTTACTGCAACACTTTGCGTGGCTGCGCTTGTCGGCTGCCAGGGAGGCTCAACTTCGGGCGGTGCAAAAACTGAGGTGAAGAAAGAGGGCAAAGTCCTGGCAGAAGTCAATAGCGGCAGTATAACCACCGGGGATTTTGATCGGGAGCTAAAAAATCTGCCTGAATATCTTAAAGCTATGGCTGAAACCCCACAGGGGCGAAAAGAGATGCTGGATACCATGGTCATTCGCGAACTGATTCTTCAGCAGGCTTCCAAAGATGGTCTCGACAAAGGAGCCGATATCGAAGAAAAACTTCAAGACCTCAGAAAACGCCTCATTGTTGAATCATTCCTGAAGAAAAAAGTCGAGGTTGAGTCCAAGGTTTCTGATGAAGATATGAAAAAGTTCTATGAGCAAAATAAAGAAAAATTCAAGTCAAGCGAACAGATCAAGGCCAGCCATATTTTAGTTAAAACCGAAAAAGAAGCCAAAGATATCGCCGCCCAAATCAAAGCCGGTGGTAATTTTGAGGAACTTGCCAAGAAACACTCCACAGACTCCTCTGCTACCAAAGGGGGCGATCTTGGTTGGTTCGGCAAAGGTAGCATGGTTCCTGCTTTCGAAAAAGCGGCTCTCGCCCTCAAAGACGGGCAGGTTTCTGACATTGTCAAATCGGATTTCGGCTACCATATCATAAAGCTGACTGGTAAACGCCCTGCCGGTCTCCGCCCTTTAGAAGAGGTAAAGGAGCAGATCAAGGCCGCTATAATGCCGACCAAGCAGCAGGAGATATTTCAAAAGATCAAGGAAGAGTTGAAGAAGAGTGCTAAAATAAATATCAAGGAAGATGTGCTGAACGGTATCGACGGCAAGAAGGAAGAGCCGAAGACTGATGATAAAAAGCCTGCGGGCACTGCCGCACCAGCAGCTCCTGAAAAGAAATAGTGGCCCGAATGAGCTCAACCAGGAATCATAATAATTTATTGGTAATCGCGACAAGCCTGACTCTGATAATGCTGGCAGGATGTGCCGGCAATGAAGCCTCTGTCGTTAAACAACCGGCAGAGGCGACCCTCAAGATTGATCAGTCGAGTTCATCGGCTGACGGATCAGGCAAACTTAAAGTTATTACGAATGCCATTGTTGCAGTTGTCAATGATGAAATTATTACGTTGAATAACGTCAACCGCGAAGCGCAACCAGCCTTTGCTGATTCCGAAAAGAAATCCGGTTTGAATGAATCGGAAAAGATCAATATCCGCCGCTCGGTGCTTGATCGCCTGATTGAAAAAAAATTGACCGACCAAAAAATCAAGGAACTGAACATTAAAGTGTCAGAGGAAGAGATTCGCCAGGCGATCCTTGATGTCCGCAAGCAGAACAATATCAGTTCCCATGAGGCGCTGGTAGTGGCTCTTACTGCTCAGGGTCTTTCTTTTGAGCAGTATCGCAGCCAGCTTAAAGAGCAGATTGAAAAATTGAAGCTCGTAAGTATGGAAGTTCGAGCAAAGGTACATGTCGGAGAAGGTGAGATGCGCGACTATTACACCGCTAACCTGGCGAAATATAGTGAAGAGGAAAGTTTCCGCGCTCGCCACATTTTCTTTAAAAAAGGTGAAAAGGCTACTTCAGAGCAGATTATACGCGCAAAAGTCACCGCCCTTGCTGTCCTTGCCAATGCCAGGGAGGGGAAGGATTTTGCCGAGCTGGCAAAGAACTTCTCTGAAGACCCGGCAGCCAGTAAAGATGGCGGAGACCTCGGCACCTTCAAAAAAGGGGATATGCAGCCGGATCTGGAAGCGGCGATCCTCTCGTTGAAACCAGGCGAAATCAGCAGCCTGGTTTCGACGACGATCGGTTATCACATCATCAAACTTGAAAGTAGATCTGCCGGAACGGCCAAGCCGTTTGAAAGCGTCAAAGGAGAAATTGAAGAGATCCTTTACAGGAAAAAATCGGAAGAACGCTTCAGCCATTGGGTCAAAGAGCTGCGCGGTAAAGCCACTATCGAAGTCAAAAGTCTGGATGGTCTGCTATAGCTAATCTCTGCGGCGCAGATACCTCAGAAATTCCTCACAGGTGAGTTGCTTTTTCCGTACCAGATGTGCTATTTCACGGCTCAAAGCCAGTTTTTCACCCTCTTTCATGGATTCTTTCAGCAGGGGAAACAAGGGTGTGTTACTGCTGTACGGATCCAGTCTAAGCCGCTCCTGCAGCTCGAACGCCGACATATCGGACAACATCTGGGAGCAAAACATAATATATACCGGACGGATTGAGGCGAGTGCAAGAGCCTCTTTGCCGTTGTACCCCCTAACTACTTCAAAACCCAGGGATTCTACCACCTTCGCAAGCTTTTCTTCACCGCTCCGCGATACTATCATCGATTGCAGATCCCATGTTTCGGTCTCTTCCGTCAGGCCGTAGGCAGCAAGTCGATCCTGTAAGTACTGCTCGTCAATCGGTAGTGTAAAAAAACCGGCGACAGGAAACACCCCGCCTACTTTTCCCAATTCACTTAAAAATACCGGCAGCACCGGGATATTGCGGGTGTCAGGTGAGCTTTTGATTTTCAGCAGCACACCCCAACCATCGTCCGAGAACGGAGAGACATCCAGGACTACTCCGAGCGGCCTTCCGGATTTGAGATTGCTATACTGCTCCATCCGACAAACATATCCGCCAGTTTCAAGGTATGAAGAAAGTATCTTTTCACGCCCTTCCCCCGGCTTTACACCTAATATCCAGAGTTCTCTCCGAGGTTCCGTCTTCTCCTCCAAAGCTGTTCCTGCCATAAATCAAGACTCCGCCGAGTAAAGTTCGAGAATTTTTTCAATGATATTTGTTGTTGATTTACCATCGACAAAGGTTATTAATTCCACCCGACCACCGTACGATTCTACAATTTCACGGCCAACTACGCCATCAAGCGCATAGTCCCCACCCTTGGCCAGAATATACGGCTTGAGTGCCGTAATCAGTTGCAGTGGCGTATCTTCTTCAAAGATGATTACATAATCAATGCAATCAAGAGCCGCCAACAGATGAGACCGCTCATCCTGATCAATCAGCGGTCGTTTGGCTCCCTTCAGGCGGCGCACGGAAGCATCACTGTTGAGACCAAGCACAAGCAGGTCGCCGAGACTGCGCGCTTTTTGCAGATATTTCACATGCCCTGCGTGAAGCAGATCAAAGCAGCCATTGGTAAAAACTACCCGTTTTCCCCTGTTTTTCTCCGCCTCAATCAACGAGGATAGCACGTCCAGGCTCTTGATTTTAGCATGGCTGTCCTTATGAGCGTGTGAAACTGCGTCAATAATTTCCTGCGGGGTAACAATGGAAGTTCCCAGCTTACCAACGGCTATACCGGCGGCTACGTTTGCCAGTCGCGCTGATTCGGCCATACTGAAACCGGAGGCGATGCCTAATGCCGCTGCTGCCAGCACGGTATCCCCTGCACCGGAAACATCAAAAACTTCGCGAGCCACAGTGGGGATATGAACAACTTCGCCCCCCTTGGAAAAAAGGGACATTCCCTCTTCACTTCGGGTGATCAGCAGATACTGCAATCCGGTCTTGCTCATTATGACACTCGCTGCCTGCGCCAAAGTTGCGGTATCCGTTATGGCAACTCCGGAGGCAGCCTCCGCCTCCTTGCGGTTTGGCGTCAGCAGCGTGGCGCCGGTATAGCGGCTGTAATCTGTCCCTTTAGGGTCAATCAGAACAGGAATACCTGCCACAGTAGCCGCTGATATCGCCGCAGCAATTACCTTAGGAGTCAAAACCCCCTTATTGTAATCTGAAAGGACTAGAATATTATATTCACCGGCATGAAGAGTTATCCAGTCAGAAAGCTGCTGTTCAAAGGGGACTGATAGCACGTCCCGCGATTCCCGATCAATGCGCACGATTTGCTGATTAGCTGCCACGACCCTCGTTTTGCGGCTCGTGCGACGATCTTTATCCTGAAAGACCGCCTGGGTATCTATTCTCTGGTGACTGAACTGTCCAAGCAACTCACGGCCATTCTGATCGTCGCCAACCACGGAACAGACCGAAACCCTCACGCCGAATGCCGCCAGATTATGCACCACATTACCTGCGCCACCCAGGCGCAGCTCCTCGCGGATGACATCAACAATCTGCACCGGAGCCTCAGGTGAAATCCGATCAGCCCTGCCCCACAGGTACTCGTCAAGCATCAGATCGCCGATCACCAGACAGTTAATCCCGGCACAACGGGCAAAAAGGTTTTCAACAGTTGTACGTTCCACAGCCCCTCCTGGAAGCTACCTGGCAAAAAGCGTCTTTTCCAGCAAATCGCAGACGATATGGATGATGGTGATGTGTCCTTCCTGAATCCTGGGCGTATCATCTGACGGCACGACCAGAGCGAGGTCGCAGTAACCCTTGATGCTGCCGCCATCATAACCTAGCAGGCCAACCGTGTGGCACCCCTTTTCACGTGCCAGCTCCAGCGCATGCAGGACATTGGGAGAATTCCCGCTGGTTGAGATTCCGACTACCAGGTCTCCCTCTGCCGCCAACGCCTCAATCTGGCGCCGGAATACCTTGTCAAAACCGTAATCATTGCCGATAGCGGTCAGAATAGAGGTATCAGTCGAGAGCGCTATTGCCGGCAGGGCTCTCCTCTCCATCTTGAAGCGGCTGACGATTTCTGCGACAAAATGCTGGGCATCCGCAGCCGAGCCGCCATTCCCCATCACCAGCAGTTTACCCCCATGCCTGAATGTCTCGACCAGCAACGTCACCATTTCGGCTATCTGGGGGGGCATCTCCAACTCAATCCGGGTAACGACATCCCGATGAACCGCTAATTGTGCTGCAATTTCCGTTATCATGGTATTGCTCCTGATGGCACATGCAATTGAGGTTGATTGTTTACAAAACTGTTGAAACGTTCGTCTTAAGAATTGGTAACAGTTAAATAGCATGAATAGTTGGTTTTAAACAACCAATTACTACTCTCCTTCGTCATGCCGGTTTCATACTCTGAAAGTTAATGTCAATCAAGTCACCAGATTATTATTGTGCGTCAGCAGTGCAAGCCCGGTTATATGATTGACAGCAACGCGTGGAAATAGTATATACACCATCTTTTTTACAGGGAGTTCGACCGGTTTTCCGGATTCATTTTCAGGGAGGAAATAAACGTATGAAGCTTTATTACGACAAAGACAGTAAAAAGACGGTGCTGAAAGGAAAGAAGATTGCCATTATCGGTTACGGCAGCCAGGGACACGCCCATGCTAACAACCTGCGGGATAGCGGCTATGATGTGATTGTCGGGGAGTTGAAAGGTAGTGACAACGCGAAGAAGGCGAAAACTGCCGGATTTGAAGTGTTTGATGCCGGTCCCGCCACTGCGAAGGGGGATATTGTGGTGCTGCTCCTACCGGATGAGTTGCAGGGCACCATTTATAAGGCTGAAATCGCTGCCAACCTGAAAAAGGGCGCCTACTTGATGTTCGCCCACGGCTTCAACATCCATTACGGCCAGATCGTTCCCCCTGAAAATGTTAACGTGTTCATGACCGCGCCGAAGGGACCAGGCCATCTGGTGCGGCACGAGTTCACCAAGGGGGGCGGTGTACCAGCTCTAATTGCCATTCACCAGGATCCGACAGGGAACACCAAGGATGTAGCGCTCGCATATGCCTGCGGCGTTGGCGGCGGACGAGCGGGAATCATCGAGACCACGTTCAAGGATGAGACCGAAACCGATCTGTTCGGTGAGCAGGCCGTTCTCTGTGGTGGTACTGTTGATCTGGTCAAGGCCGGTTTTGAAACTCTGGTTGAGGCGGGTTACGCTCCTGAAATGGCGTATTTTGAATGTCTGCATGAGTTAAAACTTATTGTTGATCTGATGTATGAGGGTGGCATCGCCAACATGAATTACTCCATTTCCAACAACGCAGAATATGGAGAATACGTTACCGGGCCGAAGATTATCAATGAGGAGAGCCGCAAGGCGATGAAAGAGTGTCTGGTCAACATCCAGAATGGCAGTTATGCCAAGCAGTTCATTCTTGAAGGAATGGCCAGATATCCGGAAATGACGATGTACCGTAGACTCAATGCTGCCCACCAGATCGAAGTTGTTGGTGAAAAATTGCGGAGCATGATGCCTTGGATCGGCAATAACAAGATAGTCGATAAAACCAAAAACTGATACACGACAGCTACCTTCAACACCCCTTTCCAATTCTGGAGAGGGGTGTTTCGCATTTTGGTGCTTATTCTGCAAACAGGGCCAGGCAGGTACATGAATAATTCATCCCCAATTGCCCGCGAAGGGTATCCATTCATAGCGTACAGCATCGGATTAACTGCATTACTTGCTGTTTCCGGCGCACGAATTTCAACAGCGCTGTATATACCTGCGGCGTTTTCTCTTCTGTTGGCACTGTTTGTCATCTATTTTTTTCGTAATCCGGAAAGAACGACCCCTTCTGACGCAACGGCGGTAATTGCTCCGGCTGATGGTGTTGTGATTGTTGCCGAGAGGGTACCGGAAACACCGCTCGGTGTAGAGGCTTTAAAAATCAGTATTTTCATGTCTGTGTTTAGCGTACATGTCAATCGTACCCCTTTTGACGGCAGGGTAATTGACACGTTCCATCATGAGGGGAAGTTTTTTGATGCCCGTGATGGGCGAGCTTCCTGTGAAAATGAGCGCAATGGAATTATACTGGAGATTGCCGGCGGCGTTCGGATCGCGTTTGTCCAGATAGCCGGTCTGGTGGCGCGCCGCATTATCAGTTATCCGCTTGTTGGAGATATTCTGGTGCGTGGTACACGCTATGGTCTGATTCGTTTTGGATCGCGGGTAGATGTTTATCTGCCGGCGGAAGTAGTGCCTCAGGTAAAGCTTGGAGATAAAACGGTGGCGGGTGAAACCATATTGGCGAGAATTTGCTGATCAAGGAATTATATCATGAGTGCTGAAACTCCGGATGCAGTGACCGATCGCAAAGAAAACATCAAGCGGGGAATTTATATTCTCCCTAATCTGATTACAGCCGCAAGCCTTTTCGCCGGTTTCTACAGTTTGGTTTCCACGCTTAACGGCAATTATAAAACTGCGGCAATCGGAATCTTTATCTCGGCAATATGTGATGGACTTGATGGCAAAGTAGCCCGCATGACCGGCTCTACCAGCAAATTCGGTATCGAATTTGACTCCTTGGCCGACCTGGTGGCCTTTGGCGTCACACCGGCTTTTCTCATGTATGCCTGGGCTCTGAAGCCGTTCGGCAGACTTGGCTGGGTTGCTGCGTTTCTTTTTCTTATCTGTGCTGCACTACGGCTTGCCAGATTTAACGTGCAGGTTGACACCGTTGAAAGCAAGCGCTTTGTTGGTCTCCCCACTCCGGCGTCTGCATGCATGGTCGCCTCAACGGTGCTTCTATTTTATCATTTCGGCTGGCCCAGCTCGTATAAAAAACTCGCCATTTTGCTGCTGATTTATCTACTGGCGTTCCTGAATGTTTCCAACTTCAAATATAATTCGTTCAAAGATCCAGCATTTATAAAACGGCAACCGTTCGGGTTTTTACTGCTTGCCGTGGTAATGTTGATTGTCGTTGTCTCCGAACCGGTGGTGATGACATTCAGCATCCTGCTGCTGTACGTTCTTTCCGGACCGATCGGATATGTTATTACCTGGCCAAGACGGTACAGATTGGAGAAGGCGGTGCATAAACGGAGGGAGGCGATGCATAGTGAAGATGGCTCAACTTAAGCGATATCGAAATGCTTAACTGTTATATCTTCCTGTGTGATGTCCAATACGGCATAGCTGCGATGGAGTCCATAATTTGCAAGCGTACCGGGGTTAACCAGGAGCAGACCTAGCTGTTTTTCAAGCAGTGCCAGGTGAGTATGACCGAAAAGAACCGCGTCAACCCCGATATCTTCCGCTCTCTGCCGCAACCTGGCCAAACCGGACTTAACCTGATAGGCATCTCCGTGGGTTAACAGTATCCGCTTTTCTTCACATTCCCACACAAGTTCTCGCGGGGCATTTGCGCCAGGGTCACAGTTTCCGGCAACATTTATGATTGGGATTTCGAGTGCTGCAGAGAGCAGAGATGCTTCAGCGCAGCCGTCTCCCAGATGTATGATGACGTCAACCGGCTCAGCTAAAGCGTGAGCCGCCAGAGCGCGATTTACGTCGCCGTGTGTATCAGAAATAACGAGAACTCTCATAATCAGACTTGTAGCAGATATCCTTTTTTCTCCAAAGAAAATTTTTTGGTAAGGTGCCAATATGTTAAAAAAAACCTTAGTTATTGCTGCAGTCGCAACTCTTTCAGTGTTTCTGCTGTTCATATTTTCCGTGGTGATAGCTTCGAAAATTATCGGTTCTGAAGTTGCGACGAGTAAAGAGGGGGTTGGCTTGATCGAAGTCAAAGGTATGATTCTTGACTCCAAGGAAACGATCCGCCAGTTGAAATATTTTCTTAAACAAGATGCCGTCAAAGCGGTTGTGCTACGGATTGATTCTCCTGGAGGAGTCGTGGCTCCTTCGCAGGAGATATACGCAGAAGTGAAAAAATTTGCTGCAAAAAAGAAGATCATCGTCTCCATGGGAAGCCTTGCCGCTTCCGGTGGCTACTATATCTCTGCACCTGCAACGACGATTTATGCAAACCCAGGCACTATTACCGCGAGTATCGGCGTCATTCTCAAGCTATCGAACATCGAATCGTTGATGGATAAGATCGGCATCAAGTCACATACCCTGAAAACCGGCAAATACAAAGATTCCGGTTCACCGTTGCGGGAGTTCAGGGCGGAGGATCGCGCCATGCTGCAGGCGGTGATTGACAATACCCATGAACAGTTCATCAAGGCCGTTGCAGAAGGGCGGAAACTGCCGATTGAAGATGTACGCAAGATTGCGGACGGTAGAATATTGTCAGGGGAACAGGCAATGAAGCATAAGCTGGTGGATCGTCTCGGAACCTTGCAGGACGCCATTGAAGAGGCCGGCAGAGTGGCCGGAATTTCCGGTGATCCCGAACTGCTGTTGCCGCCTAAGAAGAAGATTGACTATTTGGAGCTTCTGGTTGAAGGGGCGGAAGGAGCTTTTCACGGCCCGCTCGGACGCGCGGCTGTTGGCGGTATGAAAATGATGTATGAGGCGGAATAAAATGTAAATAGTTTTTGCGACAACATGGCATTTATGCAATTCAGTGGTTATAGTTGCCGAATGGATCTATCAGGGGCGCAACATGATGAGAGCAATAACGGTTGGAGCTCGCTTCCCACGCGGGAAAATTGCTTACTTCTGACCAAGCAGCAGGCGCAAACCTGGGCTCTTGTACTGAGTTCCCGCTCGATTCCATGCAGAATCGAACCGGTTGGCAGCGATTGGCACCTGCTGGTACCGGAAGCGCACTTGGAAAGTGCCTGCCGCGAACTCCAACTTTATGAAGAGGCAAACCGCAACTGGCCCCCCGTGATACCAGACACCCGCCAAATGGCAGAAAACATCCTGCCGACGGTATCAGTTCTACTGCTTCTCGCAATCCTGCATAACCTTACACTTATCGGCTTCTCTCTCCCGGATTATGGCCTGCTCGACCTGCACAATATCGGTGCGGCACACGCTGCAGATGTGCGAAGCGGCTTCTGGTGGCAGTGCGTTACAGCTCTGACACTCCATGCCGACCTGACGCACCTGCTTAGCAACCTGATCATCGGTGGTGCCATAATCATTCTGCTCTGTCGTGAACTTGGCTCAGGACTGGCCTGGAGTCTGCTGTTGGCTTCCGGAACGGCAGGGAACTTTCTCAACGCCTGGATACAGTCTCCGGCGCACCGCTCAGTCGGTGCATCAACGGCGGTCTTCGGTGCTGTCGGCATTCTGGCGGCGGTCAGTATGCTCCGTGGCCAGCACCTCAGACGCCGCTGGTTTGTACCATTTGCCGCCGGAGTGGCGCTGCTGGCAATTCTCGGCACCGAAGG
>CAYQMO010000071.1:0-16820 GCA_964418315.1 uncultured Geobacter sp.
CAAACAACAGGGCAATACTCGCACCAATGACACCACCTGCAAGCATAAGCAATGCGGCGACTGAAACTTTCTTTTCTCTATTTTCCACAGATAACCTCCAATAGTGCGATTTTGAGTTCAATAATAACGTATTTATATTTTTTGGCAAGACTCTTACCAATTAATTCTCCTGATTAGTTATAATTCGCCGCTAAAACCCGTCCACCCTTCGACAAGCTCATGGCAAACGGATTTCAGCTTCATAACTTATTGATCTTCCGTTCGTGGTGAGCCTGTCGAACCATGAGCGGAAGATTAGAACTAATCAGGAACAAATAAGGCCTTATGCCTTTAAGGTTTCATCCGCCTGTATCTTTCTTTATCCCTGTTAAAAAGCCTTTGAATTAAAATCAAAACCTTTGTTTTACAGGGATAAAAGGGATAAAGGCGGATAAAGGCAAATCTCGGGCTTTATTTGCAATTACTATTTGCAATTACTACACAGTTGTTTCATAGTTTAGAAACTGCGAAGCCCCCTCCAACACATACCACAATCAAGGGCATTCGCACACATCAGTCTGCGTTACCTTTGCCTTCTTTCACTCACAAATCATACGGGGTTATCATGATAAAATCGTTTCTCTTTCTTATTGCCATCTTATTCCTGTTTTCGGCGGCAGACCTGTATGCAGAAGACACCGCTGTTCCTCGATTTGAGATCCGTCAGTACGTCTTGGAGGGGAACACACTTCTCTCGGCGGGCACGGTGGCGGGAATTTTTGCCCTACAGATCGGCAAAGAGCGCGATTTTGGTGATATCCAACAAAAAAAAGTACTGCAATCAGCCTGTTTGTCTCCGTTCTACTACTTTGGACAACCATGGTTTTTGCGGGCCAGGCCGCTACAATGACTGATGGCGCGCCGATAGGTTCTCAGCCTCCACTGCTTCTGGCACAGAGCACCACGTCCGGGGGTACGGGACTCTCGCCCGGCCTTTACGTACATGTCATCGATGGTATGATCAACCTGAGCAACAAAGGTGGCTCACAAAGTTTTTCCGCCGGCCAGTTCGGTTATACACCAAGTGCCTTGAAACCGCCGGTGATTGTACCTACAAATCCGGGTATTCAGTTTAAAGCCCCTCCGGCACTTTCGACGACTCCGCCAAGCGCTAGCGGCAGCGGTAGCAGCAAACCGAGTGCATCAGATTGTGAGGTAAGGTGACGACAGAACGGGTAGTCATGGTCGTACTTGCTGCGCTTCTACTTGTTCCGCTATATATTAAAAGCCGACCGAGTCAGAATTTATCTGCTCGGCCGGCTTTTCATGTTTTATCGAGCGGCAGAATGTTGATAAAGGTCAGCGGTGATGTCAAACATGCGGGGGTTTATGAGGTGCCAGCCAACACAGTGGCGCTTAACGTCATAAAAATGGCGCAACCGTTAAAACAACTTGGACGGGTTGAAAATGAGGCTGGTTTTACACTTCCCCTCCATAATGGACAGGCCGTAACTCTTGCCACCCGGCCAGATGGAGCCCACCAGATAACGACTGACCTCATGACTGTTCCGGAGCGGTTGGTTCTGGGAATTCCTCTTGATCTTGCCACCATGAGTGAGGATGATTTCGTCCGTTTACCAGGGATTGGACCCGCTTTGGCGAAGCGGATTGTCATACATCGTCAATTAAATGGCGGTATTTTGCGTATTAACGACCTTGAAGCGATTGAAGGGATAGGTGAAAAGAAGCTGGATCTGCTTCGGAAAATTGTTCAACCTTCTGAAATCAAGTGATAAAGTCCATTTGCCATGACTCTGCGGTTGACTAACGCAACCAAATAGTGATACGGCAGAGACTATGAAGAACTTTATCCGCTGGATAATTCTTGTGATGCCGGTTTTTGAGTGGTTGCCACGCTACCAGAGACCCTGGCTCTTGCAGGATCTGACCGCTGGCGTTACCCTTGCGGCGTATGCCGTTCCGGTGGCAATGGCGTATGCCACACTTGCCGGCCTTGCTCCCCAGTCTGGGCTATACTGCTATATATTCAGCGGCATTGCATATTCACTATTTGCTTCGTCACGCCACCTCGCAATCGGTCCGACAGCGGCCATATCCGTCATGATCGCCAGCGTTGTTGGTGGGATGGCGACCGGCAACCCTTCAAACTACGCCTCTATTGCCGCAATGACCGCCGGAATGGTCTCCCTCCTCTGCTTTCTGGCCTGGATCATGCGCCTTGGTTCGTTCGTTAATTTCATATCTGAATCAATTCTGCTCGGATTCAAAGCCGGGGCGGCGCTGAGCATCGCATCAATACAACTCCCCAAACTGCTAGGAGTAGCCGGCGGCGGGGACAATTTTTTTGAGCGACTGTTTGTTATCCTGCAGCAACTGGGCAGCGTCAACGGAACGGTTATCGCCCTTGGCTTCGGCTCACTCCTGCTGCTGCTCGCAGGTGGCAGGTTAGCTCCAGGCCGCCCTGTCGCATTGCTTGTTGTCATACTGTCAACCGCTATCGTATCGCTGTTCGGGTTGACGGAACATGGTGTCAGAGTAGTAGGAATTATTCCGGCAGGATTGCCCCACTTTGAAGTGCCTTCCCTTCATTTTGACCAGATCGAAGGGCTGCTTGAGCTGGCGTTCGCCTGTTTTCTCCTTTCATACGTTGAAAGTATCGCCGCAGCCCGTGCTTTTGCCTTAAAACATCATTACCCGGTCAATCCGCGTCAGGAATTTATCAGCCTGGGAGCTGCAAATCTTGTTGCGGCATTTGGTCACGGTTACCCGGTTGCAGGTGGTTTGTCGCAGTCGGCGGTCAATGAAAAGGCCGGCGCACGGACACCACTGTCACTGATTTTTGCCTCGTGTACACTTGTTCTGGTGCTCTTTTTTCTTACTGGAATGATGCGTAATCTTCCGGAAGCTGTTTTAGCAGCCATCGTCATGGTAGCGGTCGCCGGTTTTGTGAAAATTGCCGATTTCAAACGCTTGCGACAGATCAGCCGACTGGAGTTTAACGTTGCCATGGTTGCATTTGTGGGGGTGCTGCTGTTCGGAATTTTGAAGGGGGTTACGGTTTCAGCAATCGCCTCAATCCTCTTCCTCCTCAGGTTGATGGCGAGGCCGCATGTTTCCGTACTCGGCAGAATCCAGGGGAGCACGAGATTCAGTGATTCTATCCGTCACCCCAGTAATGAACGCTTCCCGGGGCTGTTTCTGTTCCGGGTTGAAGCACCTCTGCTCTACTTCAATGTCAATGCCGTCAGTTCGTCTGTGCTCGAAGCGCTTCATCGGGAAACGACACCAGTAAGGCTTGCGGTCTGCGATCTTTCAACATCACCATATATCGATGCGGCCGGTGCCAAAATGCTGGAACATCTGGTGGAGGAGTTGGAGCGGCAGGGGATTCAGTTAAAAGTCGCGGAAGCACATGCAGAAGCCCGTGAGATCCTGCGGGCAACAGGTATCAGCGAGTCATTGGGTGGGGTCAGCAGGCACACTGCACTAGTTGATATTGTTGAAGATTTTGAGAGGGAGAACAGATAATTTATCTTTGAGTTTAAAAGGTTTCATCCGCCTTTATCTTTCTTTATCCCTGTTAAAAAGCCTTTGAAGTTAAAAGCAAAACCTTTTATTTACAGGGATAAAAGGGATAAAGGCGGATAAAGGCAAAAGCGAAAAGTTTTTGTTTAAAACCATATTTTTTAACAACATCTTGGTTCCGGCTCGTCCGGGTTGGGAGGGGGTTAGGGTTGGTAGGACCTTACACACCCAACTCCCGCAACACTATACCCGTCTCCGCCTGACCATCAAGCCAGACTGCCAGTTGGTCTACTATTTCCATCTCATCAACTTCATTACGTCGCGGCCATATACCGAGCACAGATGCGCCGGATAGCGAACCGATCTGGTGCGGCGCCCCCTGTTCCGCCAGTCCTGGAGATTCCGGCATGCCGTTAATAATTATCCCGGCAACCTGAAGCCCTAACTGCTGTGCGGTAAAGCAGGTCAAGACTGTGTGGTTTATCGTCCCCAGCCCTGGGCGGGCTACTACGAGAAGCGGCAGTTCAAACACAAGGGCAAGATCTGCAACGAGCATTCCACCGCAAAGCGGCACCATCAATCCTCCTGCCCCCTCAACAATCACATAATTGTATGTTGCTGCCAACCGCTCAAACGCGCTCTTAATATGGGAAAAATCGATTCGGACGCCATCAAGCCTGGCGGCATCAGCGGGGGCTATCGGCTCGCGAAGACGATACGGCGCAACATCGTCGCACAGTTCAATGTCTGCCGCCTGACAGAGCAGTCTTGCGTCATCCGAAACCAGCAGGCCACTCTCTTCGTGACAGCCGCTGGTGACCGGCTTCATCACGCCTACCGAAATTCCTTTCATCCGAAGCAGTCGTGCCAGCGTCGCCGCGACAATCGTCTTGCCGACACCGGTATCGGTGCCGGTCACAAAAATTCCGCGTGCCTTCATCATCTCTCGACTCCGCAACAACCCTCCACCGGAATTTCAAGGTCTTTAAGCATCTGCCGGTCCAGCTCAGGTGGGCGACCCGGGGTTGTCAGGTAATTGCCGGTCATCGTGCCGTTGGCACCGGCCAGAAACATCCATGATTGCAATTCGCGCAGGTTCTTCTCTCGTCCGCCACAGATTGACAACCGTTTGTCAGGAAGCAGAAAGCGGTACACGGCGATAATCGTCAGGCATTCTAGAGGTGTGAGATTGTCGGCATCCTCAAGTCGGGTTCCGACCACAGGATTCAAAAAATTGAGCGGAATCGAATCTACATCCAGCTCACGCAGGGTGAGCGCCATCTCGATTCGTTGGGCAAAAGTTTCCCCCAAACCAAAAATGCCGCCGCAGCAAACCTGCAATCCCACCGCTTTGGCTGCACGAATCGTAGCAACGTCCTCTTCATAATCATGGGTAGTACAAATTTCCGGGAAGAAGCTACGGGCGGTCTCGATATTGTGATGATAGGTTTCCATCCCGGCATCTTTTAAGCGCAGTGCTGTTTCGCGATCCATAATTCCCAGAGAGCAGGATGGTGAAATGCCTGTTTCAGTCTTGATTCGTGATACTGTTCGACAGATACGATCTAGTTCGTCAGCTTTATTAATGCTGGTGCCGCTGGTGACTATGCCGTAGCAACCGGCGCCATTCTGTTCCGCAAGAGCGGCACAACGAACCATTTCATCTTCATCTACAAGTTGGTAGACCGGGGCATCGGTATTATGGTGCGCCGACTGGGCACAGAAGGCGCAATTTTCGGCACATCGCCCCGATTTGGCATTGATAATAGAACAGAGGAACACGGAATTGCCGACAAAGTGATCGCGGATCCGGGCTGCTTCAGCAAACAGCAGATATCTATCGGAGCCTGTGGCAACAGATAGTTTTAAAGCCTCTTCGGCGTCAGGAATTTCTCCCGCAAGCACTTTTTCAGCCATACTCTGAATATATTTTCGCTGTGACATAATCCACCTCCGCCAAGTTCGATAGCATGGCAGCGTTATATTGTCAACCTGATGTTGTAATAGTGGTTAACAACTGGCAGGCTGATCATTTCATCGATGACATCACTGTTTACAGTCATTTTCTTTTAATATCCTGAGGCTTGTGCTAATCTGTCGCACATTCAGCTTTCAGACTCCCTTTGCCAAGGATGACTATAATGATCAAACGACAGACAACAATTAACCAGATATTCAAAGTCTCCGGAATAGGCCTGCACAGCGGTAAAGAAGTGATTCTGGAGTTTATTCCCCGGCGTGAATTTGGTATTGCTTTTGTACATAAAGGACAGATTATTCCTGCCCGCTACGACATGGTTGGTGACACACGTCTCTCGACACAGATCAGCAGTGATGGCATTTCAGTCTCAACCATTGAGCATCTTATGGCGGCGCTTTATTTTTCAGGAATCACCAACTGCCTGATCTACATTAATGGTCCAGAGGTGCCGATTCTGGATGGTTCAGCCTGGGAATTTTATCAGAGAATGTGGAAGGCAGGTGTCTATGAATTTCCAGAATCGGGAGTGTATTTGAAAGTGCTTCGTCAGGTAGAAGTACATCATAACGATTCCTGGGTTACGATCAAACCGCTGAATACGCTTGAAATTACTATGTCGATAGAGTTTCGTCCGCCGGTCGGAAAACAAAAGAAACGCTTGGTGGACGTAGAAAACGCATTTGCCATAATTAACTCACGGACGTTTGTACTTCAGGAAGAGATTGAAGCCATCAGAAAAATTGGTTTGGCCAAAGGCGGGTCGCTTGATAACGCTGTTGTTATTGGGAGTGATGAAATAATTAACCCGATGGGTCTTCGATATAAAAAAGAGTTGGTCAATCATAAAATACTTGACTTGATTGGTGATTTTTACACCAGCGGCTATCGCATTCTCGGAAAAGTAGAAGCGAACAAAACGGGACACTACCTCAACAATCTTCTGCTCAGAGAACTCTTTTCCGATCCCCACAACTACCGCATTTATTGACCATACATTAGCAACTGTGTGCCATGATCGCCTCCATATATTGTGTAGAGCGATCATGGCAAAAACAGTTTTGCTGGATTTACAGGTTTTTGAGGTTTTTCCCTGCCGAAAACTTACCGCTCTTGGAAGCGGCTATGTCCAGTTCTGCACCGGTCTTAGGGTTACGTCCCTTACGGGCGGCGCGGTGTGAGACCTCAAAAGTACCGAAACCGGGGAATGTAACCTTGTCGCCAGCTTTCAATAAATCCAAAGTCACTTTCAAAAAAGCTTCGACCGTTTCAGTGGCAACGGTTTTTGGCACTTCCAACTCTTCAGCAATTTTTGCTACGAATTCAGCTTTAGTCATAATCTTCTCCTTTGTTTATATGATACAGAATTTTTCAGATGTAATATCACATTATACTTGAATGTCATAGAGCAAAATCCAGTTATAGACTTCTCAAAACCAAAAAACAGCCATTTAATTGAGAATGTTATGTGCGTTGAGAAAGCCCATTGTTTGGTACTCCTGTTCAGTTGACTGAAAACAACGAAATATCCCGTTCCGGATCATGACATCACAACTGTAGAAACATCTCTGCAAACTCAGGAAACTCCGATATCTGCCGACCACTTTCGATTATCTCCTTCAGGCGACCGGCACCTGTAGTATCTCCGTACAGCACCGCACCAATCAATTGACCGTCACAGCAGTAGATGGCTCGGTAGATGCCATTGTTCTCTGACTCATATACTGTAGTGCTGGCATCTTCCGGGTGTATTTTGCCGCAACTGAACAGGTCGATATCAAACACCTTGATCCTTGTTGACGCAGAAAAAGACCCAAAGACTGCTTTGCCACCTCCGGCATTGCACCCGGCTACGGCACCCTGAGCATATCCTGCAGGCCAGATACCGTAGAGGATACCACGATGTTCAGCCACGTCTCCCGCCGCCAGAATTGAAGGATCTGAACTGACCAACCGGTCATCAACAACGATGCCGCGATTTACCGTCAGCCCAGCCTGCCGAGCCAAATAGCTGTTCGGCCTGACACCTGCTGCCACTACCACCAGGGTGGCAGGCAGCAGTCGTCCACTCTCCAGCATAACCCCCTGTACGCTTTCATCACCTACCAACTCTTTTACCGTCTCGCCGCACAGTACCGTCATGCCATCGGCTTCAAGGCGTTGCCGCAGCAGGTTTCCTGCCCGTGGTGGCAACTGACGCGGCAGCAGCGAAGAAAAACCTTCCACAACCGTGACGACCGCACCCTGACGCACCAGCGCCCCCGCAGTTTCAAGTCCCAGCAGGCCACCACCTATGCAGACGATGTGTATTCCGGGGTTTAGTCGGAGCAAGATGGCACGTGCGTCTTCCAGCGTACGTAGCACAGTTACTCCGTCACGCGTAGCACCAGGAAACGGCGGTATAAACGGATGAGCGCCATTGGTTAGCAGAAGACGATCGTAGCCAAGTTGACGACCATCACGAAGGTGGACCTGCTTCTGTTCCCGGTCGATAAACGTCGCCTCGGCGTGGATACAGTCAACAGCATGTTCTTTAAACCACTCCGCTGACTCTATCTGCAACTCGCTTTCCGTTATGTCACCGGCCAGAAACCTGGTCAGATTCAGGCGATAATAGGGAAGCGACTGCTCACGCGACACCAGGATAATCAAGGCGTGCGGCGACTGGCGACGCGCCTCTGTCGCAGCAGTAAATCCGGCTATCCCACCACCTAGTATGACAATGTTCTTAATATCATCTGACGATGCAACCGGCGCGTCATCCTTGTGGAGTGGCGTAAACATACTCCCGGAGGCGCTGCAGATCGGGCAGATAGCGGGAGGAGTTGGCGCATGGTGCAGATAGCTGCAGACAGGGCAGTGCCAGACTTCTGTATTAACCGGCTCTTTCGTTTCAATACTTATTTCAATAACACAGAAGCAATCCTGCTCAACACCGCAGATGGGGCAAGTATGCGGAGGGGCATCACCGCTGTGAATATAGCCGCAAACTTCACATTTCCATTTTTTCATAGCGTAGCCTCCGAGCGGGCATCAGGACAAAGAGCCGCTTTCAGATATGCCACAATCGTCTCGGCAATCTGCTGCGGAGACGAACGGTCATTATTGAAGAGTAGATCATACAACTCCTCATCATGGGCATCCTGGCTGAGGAAATCCCGAGTGAAATTATCACGCATCTTCTGCTCCCTGTGCATCACTTTTTCAGCCTCATCAGGCTCCATCTGCAAGCGGCGGGCAAGAGTAGCCGTTTTGAAGGCGTCGGAACCAAAAATTCTGAAATGGTAGGAATGTTCAACATGGCGGGTGACTATGGCTCCACCCAGTTCCGAAATGATGACATTCCCCTGTTCGGCAAGTGCAACAACATGGCGACAGAGAAGCCTGAAATAATCATGGTCACTCTTCCATCGGGACGAGAATGTCGCCAGAATCTCATTCAGGATCTGGTTGCTTTCGCCCAGCGTCTCCAGAATGTCCTCGGAAATGTTATGGCGCCGTGCAACCTCTTCGAGAACGGCCTTGTCGATCAGCACCCATTCGTCACCTGTTTTCTGCATCATGAGCTCCCGAAGTTGTTCCGCGACCGGATAACCTTCACAGCCGAATTCCCTGGAAATCGTTATACAGGGGCGCGGTTTCGGTTTTACACCCTTTTCCTTCTGCCGACGGTTATACTCCTCCAGAGAGCCGATTCTCAGATCCACCGATGGTATCAATAAATTTTCCGGCATGACTTCCTCCTTGGCTAAAAGCCCTTTTCCTTTAACAAACTGATTGACTGTAACAATTCAACCGCCCGCCGCAACTGATAATCTTTCTTCAGGTCACTCTCTCTGTCGTCATTCCCATGAGGCGAAGGAGGTGGCTTTATTTCCGGAGTATCCTGTTTACCTTCTGAAGCCAGACTTTTCTCCAGATCCTTTTCCTTGAGCATGGTAACCTGCTCTTTTGCTGGCAGCGGTATGATATTTGGCACCTCTACATCCGGAACAATCCCTTTGGCCTGAATTGAACGACCGCCAGGGGTATAATAGCGCGCCGTTGTAAGCTTGAGTGCGGCACTCCCCTTCATCGGGAAGATAGATTGTACCGAACCTTTACCGAAACTTGGTGTCCCCATGATAATTGCCCGCTTGTGATCCTGAAGGGCACCCGCGACAATCTCGGAGGCGCTGGCACTGCCGCCGTTAATAAGTACGATAATGGGATAGCGGGGTTCCTTGTCACCCGGCGTTGCATTGTAGACATGATTTGACTCAGCGGTTCGCCCCCTGGTGCTGACAATGGCACTGTTTTTAATATCACCACTAATAAAACAGTTGGCGACTTCAACGCAGGAATTTATCAGGCCGCCCGGATTAAAGCGAAGATCAATAATCAGTCCTTTCATAGTTCCACCAGATTTTGCATGAAGCTCTTTCAATGCATCTTTGAATTCGCCACCGGTGCGCGCCTGAAAATGTGATATTCTGATAAGTCCATACCCTGAGTCAAGCAATTTGGGTTTTATGCTTTTAATTTTGATAATGTCCCGGATAAGATTGAAAATCAGAGGTTTTGCTTCATTGGCACGAATAATTGTCAGCGCTACCGGCGTCCCTTTGGTGCCACGCATTTTTTCCACCGCTGCAGAGATATTCATACCATGGGTTGATATGCCATCTATTTTTGCAATCTGATCGTTGGCCTGAATGCCGGCGCGAAACGCCGGTGTATCATCAATCGGGGTTATAACCGTCAGCTTACCCTCCTTGATGCCTAGCTCAATACCGACCCCACCAAAAGAGCCTGATATCTGTACCTCCATTGCATGATACGGCTCTGGAGGCAGGTAGGCGCTGTGCGGGTCAAGTGATGCAAGCATACCGTCAACCATTTTAATAACCAACTTTTTGGAATCAGGAGCCTCAACATAATTTTTAAGAATTGTCGAGTAAGCTTCCCTCAACAGGTTTAGAGCAGCAACGTCACTCGTCGTATGGCGCATATTTTTTACAGAGTATAATGCAACCACAGCGCAGAGCGCCACAATCAGAGTAACTGCCAACAG
Organism: uncultured Geobacter sp.; assembly: GCA_964418315.1. GTDB lineage: Bacteria > Desulfobacterota > Desulfuromonadia > Geobacterales > Pseudopelobacteraceae > JACRCG01. The sequence goes on from CAYQMO010000071.1 coordinate 10,557, forward strand.
CCAAAGCAGCAGGCGGTTTTTAAAAAAGGCAAGCTTCATCAGTTATCTCCGTACGTCGATGCCATAACTTTTGATTTTACGGTGCAGATTGCTCCGTTCCAGTTCAATCAATTCAGCGGTACGGGAAATGTTCCAATCATTTTCTTCAAGTTTCCGGATTATGAATTCCCGCTCAAAGTCCTCCCTTGCTTCCCGTATAGCCGATCGGTTATGAGAGCCATCGGGCGGCAGGTGTAGTGAATTCCCGACTGACAATTCTCCCGTCAGATTCGGAACATCATCTGCTGCAATCACCCGCCCCGGCGTAACGATAAGAACTCTTTCGACGACGTTTCTTAACTCTTTGAGATTACCGGGCCATGAGTACTGCCGCAGCTTGTCAATCGCCTCCGGCAGAAAAGCTTTCGCTTCACCACCCTCCCTGCGAAAGAACTGCGCCACATAATTTTGCACGAGAAGGCCGATATCCTCCGGTCGTTCGCGCAACGCCGGTGCTCTCAACGGCATGGTACCGAGCTGATAATAGAGGTCCTTACTGAACGCGCCACTCTCCACAGCCAGCTCAAGACGATCTGTTGTCGATGCAATGATTCTGACATCAGCCGGAATCTTGCGCCCCCCCCCTACCCGCTCAAAAAAACCGTCCTGAAGAAAACCAAGAATTTTCATCTGCGTGTTTAAAGGAAGATCACCAATTTCATCCAAAAAAAGCGTGCCGCCGTCTGCTCGATCAAAACGTCCTTTCTTATGTGATACAGCGCCTGCAAAGGCTCCCTTCTCATGACCGAACAGTTCACTTTCGATTAGCTCTTCCGGAATACCGGAACATGGGATGGAGACAAATGACCGATCTTTCCGGGGACTGCTGCAGTGAACAGAGTAGGCGATAAACTCTTTTCCGGAGCCCTTTTCACCGCTGATCAACACGGCGACAGATGTCGGTGCCACACGGATGATCTGCTCACGAAGAGCAGAAATGACCGGGGCTTCTCCGATAAATTCACATTCATTTGATGCTGAACGCTTGAGCTCGGCATTTTCTACTTTCAGTTCCTGCAACTGTAGCGCGTTGGCTACGCTGATCAGCACTTTTTCAAGGGAAAGAGGCTTTTCAATAAAATCAAAAGCTCCGAGTTTAGTAGCACGAACTGCCGTTTCAATTGTGCCATGTCCCGAGATCATGATAACCGTCGTCAGCGGAAATTGAACTTTCAACTTTCCCAGCGTTTCCAGACCATCCATGCCCGGCATCCAGATATCAAGCAGAATAAGATCGGGAAGCTCCTGGCGGACGCACTCCAGCCCCTCAAGACCACTCGCAGCAGAGAGGACGTGATACCCTTCGTCCTCGAGAATTCCGGTCAAAGCAGATCTGATATCTTTTTCATCGTCTATTATTAAAATTGTGTGGTTCATATATGCTCCTCATTTTTTATCCGGCAGGCAGTTCAACAACAAAAATAGCTCCGTGAGGCAGATTGTCACGAATGCGCACAAAACCACCATGGTCATTGACAACGCTGCTCACTATCGCCAATCCAAGCCCGGTACCGCTCTTTTTTGTTGAAAAATAGGGCTCAAACAGTCGCGGCTTGTCTTCAGGGGGAATACCCGGTCCATCATCGGCAACGGTGACAACCGCCATTTTCAACACATCATCAAAGTAGGTAGAGACAACAATAGAACCACGCCCGTTCATGGCGGCAACGGCGTTTGCAAAAATATTGATCAGCACCCGTTTGATCTGATCACGATCAATCATCAACAGAGGCATTCTGGCATCCATTGAAACGGCGAATGTCACACCGAGGTGTGCTTCCTGGTAAAGGGTTAACGTTTCTCTAAGCAACGCGTTGATATCGTTTGGTTCGGGCTGAATGGCGGGCATACGGGCAAAATTTGAAAACTCGTTAACCAGGTTTTTCAACTCTTCAACCGATTTGATAATCATCTCGGTACATTCATCGAAGACTTTCTCGTCATCACTGAAACGCTCAAGGTAGCGCTTTCTCAGGCGCTGGGCAGAAAGTTGAATCGGAGTCAACGGGTTCTTTATTTCATGGGCAATTCTGCGCGCTACCTCACGCCAGGCAGCCATCCTTTGCGCCCGCATCATCTGAGTCAGGTCATCCAGTACGGCAACTACGCCCAACACTTCTCCATTGCCAGCGTACAACAGAGTCAGATGAAGCTGCAAAGCCATGCGGGAACCACGCATATCGAGAAAAACCTGCTTGCTGATCGCCCCATGCTTCGACTGCATAAGCTCCTTGATGGATTCCGTGGCGATTTCAAGGTGTTTATCCATGATTACGTCACGATAATTTTTCCCCAGAACTTTTGCCGCACTTAAACCGAGCAGGCGTTCGGCAGATGTATTGAGCGTGCGAACTACCCCTTCGTTGTCAATCGAAATAACTCCTGCCGCGATGTTGCGTAATACAATAGCCATGTACTGCTGGCGGCGCTCTATCTCCTGATTACTGAGAAGAAGTTCCTGATTTGAGACATTAAGCGCATGCTGTTTTGTGCGCAGATCATCGGTCATACGATTAAATGATTGCACCAGCATACCGATTTCGTCTGAGGAGTAAGATTCAATCCTGACGTCGAGATTGCCTTCTGCCACCGCATGAGTTGCATCAACCAGATCCTGAATCGGCCTGGTCATGCTATTCGCAAGATAGACTCCCATCCAGTACGCAAAGAAGATAATCACCATGGCTATCAGGAACAGCGTCAGAATATAGCCGGTTTTAATCGGATTTTTCAGGATCTGGAGTTGCCGGAATTCATGATACGACGCGGTAATCTCCTTCATTTTGCTCACAAGTGAATATGGAACGTAATAATTGACGACAACAACACCAACGATGTCGGACTCGTTCCAGGTTGAACGTATCGGCACAATCCCCCTGATCAAGTCAGCCTTACCTGCCTGATTTACTCTTGTCAGCTCTTCACCTGCCAAGCCTCGCTTGATATCCTCTGAAGAGGGATTGGTGAATTCTCCCTTGGGGACTGCCGGATTTGAAGCCCTGACCAACTCCTCGTGCTGGGCGGAATAGACTTCAACAATTCCCAGATTATATTCTCTCTGCTTCTCGTGAATCAACCGCTTGAGCTGCGGCAGGTTTGCTTCGTTCAGCAGTTTTCTATCTTTGATGAAGGTACTGATCTGTTTTCCGTAATAGAGCGAGTTTGTCGCCGAACTTTTGTAATAGGTCTGGGCTACTTCCAGGGATTCGCTGAGTGACGATTCAACTTGAGTGTTAAACCAGTTATGAACGGTGTTGTTGATAAATCCGGCAGCGGCAAAAAATAGGAGCAGTGTAGGAACCAAAGAAAGGGCGACAAATGAGAGAACAAGTTTGGTACGCAGTTTTTTTGCAAGCGGGTTTGTACGACTTTCTATAAAAAGCTTGACGACATTGCGACTGACCAGATACACGAGCAGGATAACCAGCAGAATAACAACGTTGATGACTGAAAAGATTGCAATATTGCTCCCCAGTTTGGTGCCGCTGCTTAACTGGGTCAAGTTGATTTCAACCTTGGTCAGAACAATAATCATAATAACCGCAAGTGCTATTATGGCCGCTTCACGCAATCTTTTTTTCCGCTCATCCGGTGAAACTTTTATAGTCATTTACTCAACTTTCGCAGTTGCTGGTCATGATGTAACAGAAACGATTTGGCTATCTTGAAAAACGTCTCAATATCCCAGCGACGTTTGTAAAGAGTACCCATTCCTCAGTTATAGCGTAAGCAGTCTTTGAGATCATGATACAGCTTCTAATCCTTTTCTACGAATAATATCCAGTAATTTCAGAGCTGTTCCACTGGGATGTTTCTCTCCACGCTCCCATTTACTGACGGTGCTAACACCAACATTCAGGTAGTGCGCGAAAACAGATTGACTTACACCGATGCTGGTGCGAGTGGCTACAATCTCATCCGGTGCCAGGATCTTGACAGGAGTGAGGCATGACGTGTCAAACTCCCGCATTGTTTTAGCGTCGATAATATCGGCAACATGTAAATCCTCGGCTGTCTCGTGGATAGCCGCAAAGATTTTACTTTTATATTGTTTTGTCATGGTATGGAATCTCCTCAATTCAATCAATTTCTTCTTTCCTCGCATATCGTGAAAAATGATTCGACTTGAATACTCGCACACTAACTCCTTCCTATAACAATATAGCACTCCGTGCCATATTTCAAGCAAACAATTAGCAAACAATTAGCAGTGTGGTTTTTGTCTCAAGGCAACTTTATCAAGCCCCTCTCAGAACCGTGCGTGTGCGGAAGTCGCACCCGCTGGATTATGCGACCTTGCCTGGCCGCACTGGTTACTTTATTCCGGTCTCTCCCAACGGTTTTATCTTTGACAAGACTACTTGCCGGTGCTACAAAAAAGCCTCTTCTCGATAAGTAACGCAGCCTTGTAGCGCACCTGCTTTGAGAGCAGGCGTGCTTATATACAAAATAATTTACGGTATATTATTGAACCAACCGTTGTGGAGATCGAATGCAATTCACCCTTCTTAAAAAAGACCCGAGCTGTCACGCACGTCTAGGAATGATCAGTACATCACGCGGCGATATCCAGACGCCGATTTTCATGCCGGTGGCTACACACGGCGCCATGAAACCGCTTACTCCGGCACAAATCAAAGATACCGGCTCCCAGATTATCCTCTCAAACACTTATCATCTCCATCTCCAGCCTGGAGAGGGACTGGTCAAAAAGGCCGGTGGCCTTCATAAGTTCATGGCTTGGGATAAACCGATACTTACCGATTCGGGAGGATTTCAGGTATTTTCCCTGCCGAATAAACGGATCACCGAAGATGGTGTTTTTTTCAAACATGAAATTACCGGTGCTGAAATTTACCTCGACCCTGCCACGGCGACAAGAATCCAGCAGGATCTGGGTGCCGACATCATCATGGCGTTTGATGAGTGCATCCCCTACCCTTGCGATCGAGCTTATGCGGAGAAATCTACCATAAAGACCATTCGCTGGCTGAAAGAGTGCCAGAGAGCCATGACCGACAACGGCCAGGCGCTCTTTGGTATCGTGCAGGGGAGCGTGTTTGAGGATTTGCGGGAAATGTGCGCTAAAGAGATGTGCAAACTTGACCTGCCCGGTTACGCTATCGGCGGGGTCAGTGTTGGTGAAGGGCTGGAACTGCTGAAAAAGATAGTCGGCTTTACCACTCCGCACCTGCCGGAGGATAAACCGCGCTACCTGATGGGCGTCGGCCTCCCTGAAGACATCCTGGAAAGCGTCGAGCGTGGCATTGATATGTTCGACTGCGTGATCCCGACGCGCTATGCGCGGAGTGCCACACTTTTTACCCGGCGCGGCAGAATCCGCCTGACCAACAAAAACTATAAACGTGACTTTTTCCCCATTGATCCGAGCTGCACCTGCTACACCTGCCAAAACTTCGGCAGAGCCTACCTTCACCATCTCTTTGTATCCAATGAAGTTCTCTCTGCTGTTCTTTCGGCTATTCACAATGTCCACTTCTATCTGGCAATGATGGCTGAAATTCGTCACGCAATCGGCGAGGGGCACTATCCTGAATACAAAACAAAATTTTTAGCAGAATATCAACGAGGGTAATTTTACAGCTAAAACCTTATTTAGCCTCACGATTGTTATCCTTTCCACGCTCCAGCGTGGGAAGGCAGCCGGTGACGCTCCAGCGTCACGTCAAACGGGTGTTGGAATAAATGTAAATGAACAGTAAACTTGAATTTATAGATCTTTTCAGCGGATGCAGCGGTTTTACGCTTGGATGGAGCGGGCGGGTTTGGGGGCGGGTGGGTTGTGGATTTGTAGAGATTGAAAGCGTGTTTTGTGGTAGGTATTTGGTGGAACAGTTTAAGATGATTTTGTAGATTGTGTTGAACGACCTTAACGTGAAACGCAACGGTTGGCTGCTGACGATACCGAAAACGTCGCGTTGATGAAACAAACGCGACCTACCAACTGTTTATCAGTACTATGTCCCCTAATTTCGCCCCCCCCCGCAGCTCTTCAGGAACAGGTGCGATCCGTTGGTGGACGATGGAGTAAAGAGCTAAAGGTCTGGCTGTACCATATGGCTGCATCGCCAGAACAAAGCTGGAAAAGCTTATAATGGTAGAAACCACAAAGGAGGTGAAAAATATGGATGGTTTATAGATATAGAAGCAAAGCAGATCGGCAGGAACCAAGAAAGTTTCTATATATAAGCTTGTATCTACACG
>CAYQMO010000072.1:0-16769 GCA_964418315.1 uncultured Geobacter sp.
CGGGGTTGTCCTGTTTGCCTCACATGACCATGAATTTGTCTCAACGGTTGCCAACAGGATTAACGAGATAACGCCCGGCGGCGTGATTGACCGGAGCATGAGTTTTGAAGAGTATCTTGAGGATGCGGACGTTTCAAGGGAGCGTGATGAGCTGTATCACGGTCATGCTGATTTGAGATTGTAACAATAAAGCAGCTACGTATCTTGGTCTTGAAGTGGTGGTATTGTGACAGTGGTGCGAACCAGACCTGAAAGGTTTTCAAAACCTTTCAGGTCTTACAGGCTACGTGTGATAAGATTTATAAATCGGAACAGTATCACGGCTGCTTTTCCAGAAAACCGGCGTCATCAAAACAGCCATTCAAGTTCAACCCGCGAATCCGGTAATACTTGTCCAGTTCCTCCTCGAAGCGCACCCTGTCAATCGGACGAATATCAATGCCATCGCCGCTGCTGCCCGGTTCGGTAAAAAAACGCTCTGGCAGCATATCGTCCTTCCGTGAAAAACCATTGGCACAGTTGTAGAAACGTTCAGTCAGTACGATCCGCCTGCCGATCTCCTTCAAGCGTTGCGGCGAATACGTCACTCCGGTGACGGCGGTCAGAATCTCAGCGTACTCTTCCAGACTGGCGCCAAAGAAGGCAAACTTGCAGGCAACCAGTGAATCCACGGCGGCATTGGTGTCCTCGGCGATGCTGATGATACGGGCTTTGCCCGAAAACGAAAAACGGTCAGTCGGCACCGGTTTACGCAGAATTTCGTGAGATATCGGATAGGCGCGGAGGTGGCAGCCGCCACGATTGCTCGTGCAGTATGCCAGCGCCATGCCGTAGGCTCCACGGGGATCATACGCCGGAAGTTCAAGAGATTTTACACTCATGGAAAGCCCAGGGTTTCCCAACTGTTCAGCCAGGCGACGAGATCCCATTGAGAGCAGGTCACCGTCTCCACGCCGATGGGCAATATCATTCAGCAGCCCCGGAATTTCCGCTGCTGTCGGAAATGCTCCTCTTATTTCTCCCCAGGCGGAAAGCGAGGCTGCCGCAGTAATGGTGTCCATGCCGAGTTCGTTGCAGAGGTCGTTTGCAGCAACGATTGCGTGCAGATCATTGACATTGTTGAGCGCGCCAAAATGGGAAGCTGTTTCGTATTCCGGAAGCGGTTTTCCGGCTTGAGATGATTTTTTGCACTGTATCGGACAGCCGTAGCAACCATCTTTTTTTGCTCCGCAGAGCCGTTTAAGGGTTGGACCGGAATAGTTGCCGGAATGCTCATAAAAAGTTTTGCTGAAATTTTCCGTCGGAGCCATGCGGCGCTGCGCCATCAGATCCACCAGCACCGGGGTGCCAAACTCAGAAATCCCGAGTGGACCGAAGATAACCGGAGAGGCCTTGAAAAGCCGCATAATGTCCTGACGGGTATGTTCAAACTGAGCCGGGTCGTATATAGCAACTTTTCTGTCTCCGTTTACCGTCACCGCTTTAAGGTTTTTGCTCCCCATGACAGCGCCAAGTCCACCACGCCCAACAGAATTTCCCTCACCCATCATGATATTTGCAAACAGGACGCCGTTTTCACCGGCCGGGCCGATAGCGGCAACGCTGCCGTGCCCATTCAGTGCGGAGACGGTAGTTGGGATATCACAACCCCAGAGGTGGCCTGCGGGAAGAATTTCAACGCTATCAGTTGTTATGGTAATCACTACTGGCAGCCGGCTTTTCCCTGTGATGAAGAGAGCATCAGCACCAGCAGCCTTCAGACGCCAGGCAAAACGGCCACCTGCTGAACAGTCGTAAATGGTGCCGGTCAAAGGTGATCTGGAAACTACGGAAAGCCGGGCTGATGTTGGCGCAGGTGTGCCGCATAACGGGCCGACGGCGAAAATAAGCGGCATCTCAGGATCGAACGGGTCGAGTCTGAAATAGTCTCGCATCAGCCGTACGCCGAGGCCGCGACCGCCTAGATACTCCTCAAGTAACTGACGGGGAATTTCTTCACGATATGAAGTTCCTGTAGTCAAATCAACCCTGAGTAGTGTGCCGCTCCAGCCGTTCATGTTATCTGTCCGGAGAGGCGTATTATGGCTCCAACCAGTTCTGACGGCGTATCCACGATCAGATCAGCTCCGTTCAGTTCGGTAATATCGCCGTACCCCCAACTGCAGGCAATCGTCTTCATCGCCGCACGCTGGCCGGACTCTACGTCATTTATGCTGTCACCGATCATTACGCACTCACGAGGCGAGACTCCAAGCTTTTCAGCTATTTTCAGCAAGGGGACGGGGGACGGCTTTCTCTCGGCGTAGGTATCTCCACCACATGCACAATCAAAAAGATTATTAATCCCAAGTTCACGCAGAAGCAGAAGGCACAACTCTTCGTTTTTATTGGTAATAACAGCCATCCTGATTTGCATTGCTGCAAGGTCATGGAGAGTATTCAATATACCGGGGTAAAAACCGGTTTTCTCAGCGATGTGCTCTTTGTTGTAATCGAGGAATATGGCAAGGGCACGAGCAATTTCAGATTCGGGAACGCCCGGAAGTGACTGCTGTATAAGATTACGAGCGCCCTTGCCTATTTTTTTGCGGACATCATTCTCGCTTAGAGGAGAGAGGGAAAATAGCTTACGGACATGATTGACAGCACTGGTCAAATCTCCAAGCGAGTCAACCAGTGTACCGTCGAGGTCAAAGAAAGCGGCGCGGATTGTCATACCGATTTCGGAAGAACAATCACAGGTGTTTTGGCAGCCCGGTAGAGGAGCATCGTCTTGCCAAGCAGTTGTGCAATATCGGCTTCGCAGGCCTCGGCCAGTGAAGCGGAAGCTTCATGTTTGTCGAGCATGCAGCTCTCAAGAAGCTTCACCTTGATCAGTTCGTGATGGTCAAGAGAAACGTTTACTTCAGCGATTACCGCCGGATCTATCTCCTTTTTACCAATCTGGACTACAGGTTTAAGTTTATGCCCAAGGGCACGCAGGTGGCGCTTCTGTTTTCCGGTCAACATACGTTTGTCATCTCCTCATTGTGTAACGATAAAGTGTGTGAAGCTATATCATATCGGATGAGCTACTGGCAAATGACAAAATTTGTTTGTAGGAGCGTCTTGCAGACGCGAATGTCGTAAAAGTTACGTATGTCAGGCCACTGAGGCAATCGCGGCAGGATGCCGCTCCTACGATTCTTCCAGCAGTCGGTTCAATTCATCGACCGTGGCGATGGCAGGGTAACAGGTGCCTGGTACGCAGAGGTTCAGTGAGAGAGGAGAGAGCTGCTTCTCGCTCCGTATAATAAGGTTCTTGATGGCGTGCCGGTGTAATGCAACGTTGAGTACAAATGCTTCATGGCTGCTGGTATCTCCTGAGAATGTTGCTGTTGCCGGTTCCGCAGCCAGCAATGACAGGAGTTGCAAGGCGCCCAGATGCCCAAGCGGATTCCGCTCTATATCGTTCCGAATCCCGTCCAGAGCTGAACGCGCGGAGTCTATCAGATCCGGCCTGTTATCAATCCAGGCCAGGCGATAGAGCAGATGGGCAGCGCGGGCAAATGCCGATGGCGTGACGCCGTCGTGGTCGGACGATACACGGGACGGCATCTGCTCGGCATCGTGGCCGATGAGGGTGAATTCACCTGAGTCGGGATCCCGAAAAAGATTCAGGATGTCACAGGCAAGGGTTCGTGCCTCTGTCAGCCACTTCTGCTCAAGAGTCGCCTCAAACAGATCCAGCATTCCACTGGCCAGAAAAGCGTAATCCTCTAGAAAGCCGGGAACTTCAGATGCCCCGTTCAGGTAGCTGCGCAGAACTCTGCCGTCTTCACGGCGGAGTTTGTTGATGATAAATGTTGCCGCCTGTGTTGCACAGTCGGCGTACTCCGGTTTGTTGAAGTTGACTGCTGCCTTTGCAAGTGCCGAAATCATTAGTCCGTTCCAGGAGGTGATGACCTTGTCATCCCTGAGCGGGCGGATACGCTCTTCGCGCAGTTTCAGCAGCTTCGCCCGGCATCGTAGCAAGACTTCGTGAGTTTCATCAAGATTCAGTTGATGTTTCAGGCAAAACTCGTCCAGGGCGAGCGGAGCGGTAAGGATGTTTTCCCCTTCAAAGTTTCCCTTGTCTGTCACCGCGTGGTAGCGGCAGAACAGCTCGGCATCCACTCCGAGGCAGGCGTCAACCTGGCTCTTGTCCCAGACATAGAATTTGCCTTCAACTCCCTCTGAATCGGCATCAAGAGCCGAACAAAAGGCTCCTTCCGCAGTTTGAAGCTCCCGCATGACAAAGGTGAAAATATCATCTGTCATCGCACGGTAAAAAGAATCTCCTGTTGCCAGGAAAGCATCGATCGCTACTCTGGACAGCATGGCCTGATCATACAGCATCTTCTCAAAATGAGGCGCCAGCCAGAATTGATCTACAGAGTAGCGATGCACTCCTCCGCCAAGCTGATCCCAGATACCACCACCCCGCATCTTCCGCAGAGTATGGAGAGCCAATTGAAGAGTTCCCTCCCCTTCAAGGGGAGGGTTAGGGTGGGGATGGGGTTGCGTCTGCCCGATCAGCCAACTAAGGTAAATCGGCATCGGGAATTTAGGGGCACTCCCGAAGCCGCCGTATGTCGGGTCATAGATTCTCCTCAGAGTCTGCAGCGCTTTTTCGGTAATGGCCGTTATGTCAGGTGCAGTTTCATTTACCCATCGCTTACGTCCACTCTCCAGAGCCTCCATGATCCCCCGGCAGTTCTTTTCGATCATATCCGGTCGTTGCCGCCAGAGGGCAGCAATGTTGCCAAGCAGTTCCATCAGGCCACTCATCCCCTTGCCTCCACGTTTGGGGAGGTAGGTGATAGTCATAAACGGGCGTTTATCCGGTGTCATGAAAATATTCAGCGGCCAGCCGCCACTCCCTGTCAACGCCTGCGAAACAGCCATATAAAAATCATCGATGTCGGGGCGCTCCTCCCGATCAACTTTGATGCAGACAAAATGACGGTTCAGAAGCCTGGCAACTTCTTCATCCTCGAACGATTCATGAGCCATGACATGACACCAGTGGCAGGTGGAATAGCCGATTGAAAGCAGGATCGGAATGTTTTCAGTGTGCGCCTTATCAAATGCTGGCGGACCCCATTCATACCAGGCCACAGGATTTTCCGCGTGCTGCAGAAGATATGGGGAGCGAGCGAAAATCAAGCGGTTAAAACGTTCGCCGCCGTCGGCGGAGAGGGTGCTCTTGTCAATCGCCATCAGGCTGGCAACGTAGGCGGCGGTGTCGATAGGGGAGGTCATGTGGTTCTCTCCTTAGTTGGCATTCTTTTACTATCTCGATTGGTGGTGTATGAAAAACGAAGGGGATATATCAATATTGAATCTTCAATAACTCATCCTGCAACATCGGTACATCCTCCACAACCGATCGCCAGACCGTCGCAAGGTCAACGCCGAAATACTGATGTATCAGTTTGTCTCGAAAACCCGCCAGGTCTCTCCAGGGAATAAGAGGATAACGATCTCTAAAAGCTACAGAAATATTTTTGGTCGCCTCACCAACAATCTCGAACTGCCTGATCACACCGTCTTGAACCAGGCGGTTCTCAAAAAATGCTTCCTGACCCATTTTGTTGGTGTATATGGTTATCTGATTCAAGGCATCAATGATATGCGCGATGTAGGCCAGATCATCCCGAATCATAAAGAAATAACCTTCAACTCACGCCGTATGCGGTTAATGAGATGCGGGCTGACAGCCTGTTCTGTCAATAGATCAATTTTGATACCGAGTAGTTCTGATAACTCACGTTCAATGCGAATAATACCGAGAAGGCTTTTCTGCTCTTTGAACCAGACCATAAGATCAAGGTCGCTGTCTGGTCGAGCCTCGTTCCGTGCATAAGAACCAAAAACGCCTACTCTTTCCGCGCCCTGCTGGTGCATAAAGCTGATTATTTTATCGTCAAACGGGGTAATCTGCGCCATGTAAAAAATCCTTCCCACAGAAACATGCGTTAAGTTGCGAGTAGCTACCTGATACCACAATATATTGTTATCAACAATTGCTAAACAACAGAACGTACAATTTACTTACTGCTACACGCTCTACTCTCCCAGCATTTGCGCAAAAAAATCGGCGGCCAGATCTCGAGGCGCTTCCGTTGCATCAAAATCTGCTGAGCCATTCAGCAGATGCCCCGGTATCTCGGCGAGGAAGCGACTCGGTTTTTGCCCCTCCAGTGCGCCATATTTGCGTCGCGTCATGCAGCGAGATATAGTAAGAAATTTCCTGGCGCGTGTGATTCCGACGTAACAGAGGCGGCGCTCTTCGGCTACGGTCGGGTCTTCTTCAATCGAGCGTTTGTGAGGCAGCAGGTTCTCCTCCATTCCGACCAGCCAGACATGGCTGAATTCCAAGCCCTTGCTGGAATGCAGCGACATCAGAGTGACAGCATTCGTCCCATGTTCCTTGCCATCCTCCGCCGGTTTGTCCTCGTCCATCAACGAAATCCGTTCCAGAAAAGCCGAGAGGGTTGCCCGTGGGGTCGCTGCTTCATAAGCCGCCAGCGAGTTTACCACTTGTTCGATATTTTCGATCCGCTTACGTGCCTGGGGGGCGTCATTCAGGGTGCGATAAAGCTCGTCCTCAATGCGCAAACGGTTGAAGAGGGCGTTTACCTGCGCACCCATGTTGAAATTGGTGAAGCCAGCCATAATTTCTTTCATCATGGAGTGAAACCCGAGTACCGTTTTTCGGCATGAGGGGGAGATCTCTTCAATTTCTCCCACCCGCCCGAGCGTCTCAAAGAGCGGCACGTCATTATTCATCGACCACTGGTTCAGTTTTATCAGCGTCGTATCGCCGATTCCCCGGCGAGGAAAGTTGATGATACGCAGCAAAGATGCCTCATCGCTCGGGTTGTCAATCACCTTGAGATAGGCGATGGCGTCTTTAACCTCTTTACGCTCATAGAACTGCTGGCCTCCAATAACAATATATGGAATGCGCTCAAGACGCAGCTTCTCTTCAAAAGCTCTGCTTTGAGCGTTGGAGCGATACAGGATTGCCAGATCCGCCCAGCGCAGCTTTTCGCGATACTGCTCCAGCATGATCTGTTCGACGACCTTTGATGCCTCGTCCTCTTCGCTCTCCGCCACAATCAAGTCAATTTCACGCCCTTTACCGTCTGCCGTCCAGAGCGCCTTATCCGTCCGCACCTTATTGTTTCTGATGACGCTGTTAGCGGCGTCCAGAATCGCCCCGGTGGAGCGATAATTCTGTTCAAGCTTGATGGTTACGCAACCGGGGTGATCTTTTGCAAAATTGAGGATATTCTGCACTTCTGCGCCGCGCCAGCCGTAGATGGACTGGTCGTCATCGCCGACGACACAGATGTTGCCATGTGTCTGTGCCAACAGTGAAATCAGCAGGTATTGCGAGGCGTTGGTGTCCTGATATTCATCCACCATGATGTAGCGAAAACGCTGTTGCCAATGTTCAAGTATCGCCGGCGCGGTCTGCAGCAGGTGTACGGAGAGCATGATAATATCGTCGAAATCTATGGCATTAAAGCCCTTCAGCAGTTCCTGATAGCGTGGATATACTGCGGCAGTCGCGATTTCCAGCGGATCATGCCGATCAGGAGTAAATGCTTTTGGAGCGATCAGTCGGTTTTTCAGGCCGGATATTTTCCAGAGAACCCGGTCAGGATCGATCTTTTTTGGATCAATGTCACGCTCCCGCACCGCCTGACGAATGACCCCTGCCTGGTCGGAAGTTGAATAGATCGAGAAATTCGCTTTGAAGCCGAGCGAGCGGATGTCACGCCGAAGAATACGCACCCCAAGCGAATGGAATGTTGAAATTACGATATCCTTTGCCAGCGCTCCAGCCATGATACGCACGCGTTCGTTCATTTCCCGGGCCGCCTTGTTGGTAAAGGTTACCGCCAGGATATTTTTCGCCGGGATGTGCAGATCTTTTAAAAAGTGAACGATGCGGGTCGTTATGACCTGAGTCTTGCCAGAGCCGGCACCGGCCAGAATCAGCAGAGGGCCATCAATCGTATTGACGGCGCGTTGTTGGGGGGGATTAAGTTTTTTCATATAGGTATGGTGTAGCACGAAGGGCGGAATTGAGGCAAATTTGTTTTTGAATTTCATGCATGGAAATACCGTGTCATTTAGTCGCATTTTCTGTTATGAAACAGATAACAAATCACTAGGTAATATAAAAAATATTCAGCAACGTGGTTGAATACTTACAACTAAAACCGGAGGGTAATGTCTCACTGCCTGACCCTCAAACGGAGCCACTATGAAAGTACCCCAAATCAAAAAGAAACAACCCGCCAAAAAAGTTAAAAAGGCATCGGTCGCAGCGGCTGCAGCAAAGCCAGTCAAAGTCAAAAAAACAAAACCAGATAAAACTGCCAAACTCGTTGAACCATTATCCGAGCAGATTCCGCCAGTCCCACAATTTGATCTGCACGACAGCCAATGGTTTCTAAACCGTGAGCTGACCTGGCTCTCCTTCAACCGGCGAGTACTGCATGAAGCTGAAGATGAGCGTACGCCGCTTCTTGAGCGGCTTAAATTCATCGCTATTGTCAGTGCTAATCTGGACGAATTCTTTATGAAGCGTATCGGCGGCCTGAAGCAGCAGATCGGCGCCGGGATGCGGGAACTGTCGCTTGATGGCCGCAGCGCCCGGCAACAGGTGATCGAATGCCATGCCGAGATACGCGAAATTGAGGCTCGTAAGGAGCAGGCGTTTCAAAAAATATGCACTTTGCTGGAAGAAAAAAATATCCTGATTGAGCGCTATGATGAATTGACACCCAAAGAAAAGAAGCTGTTGAGAGAATTTTATTATGCAAACATTTTTCCACTTTTAACGCCGCAATCGATAGATCCAGCCCACCCGTTTCCATTTATTTCAAATTTATCGCTCAATCTGCTGGTGTTGCTGCACTATCCCAAGGCCAAACATAATTCGCTGGTTCGGATCAAGGTGCCGGTTAATGCCGGAACGCCGCGCTTCATCAGGGTAGGGAAGGGGGAACATTTTGTCAGGCTTGAAGACGTTATGATGAACAACCTGGATATGCTGTTTCCCGGTATGCAGATAATTTCCTGCGAGCTCTTTCGTGTCACCAGAAATGCCAATACCGAAAAGGATGAAGAAGAGGCCGACGATCTGATGGAGATGATCGAATCGGAGCTGAAGGAGCGTAAATTTGCTCCGATTGTCCGCCTGGAGATTGTTACAGGTATGGATCCGGTTCATCGTGGCCGTCTTGCTGCCGAATTGGAGCTAGACGAAGAGGCTGACGTCTTTGAAGTTCCGGGTCTGCTTGCGATGAGGGATCTTTTTGAGTTGACCCGGCTCGATTTTCCCCGTCTGCATGACGCGCCGCACTACCCTGTTGATCATCCTCAACTGCAGACGCAGCGCAATATATTTCATATCATTCGGGATGCCGGAGCCATTTTGCTGCAACACCCATATGAATCATTTTCCAGTTCTGTTGAGCGTTTTCTGCGCGAGGCGGCCACAGACCCCAAGGTGCGCGGGATAAAAATGACGCTCTACCGCACTTCCAGGCAGAGCCGCATCATTGACGCCCTGATTCTGGCCGCACACAACGGCAAGCAGGTTGCTGTCGTTGTCGAGCTGAAGGCACGTTTTGATGAGGCCACCAATATCAGTCTGGCGGAGCGGATGGAAGAGGCAGGAGTACACGTCACGTATGGCGTAGTCGGGTTGAAAACCCACTGCAAGGTTATTCTTGTCGTCCGTCAGGATTACAATGGCCTGCGTCGCTATCTCCATATCGGCACCGGCAATTATCATGCTGATACCGCCCGGTTGTACAGTGATGTCGGGATTCTTTCCTGCGATCAGTTCATTGCAGAGGACGTTACTGAACTGTTCAATTTTCTCACAACCGGTTTTATGCTGAAACGGAAATATTCAAAACTCGCCCTTGCTCCCAAGATGCTTAAAAAAGCGCTTATCGATAAAATAGAACGTGAGATTGATCTTCATCGTACTGCTGGCGGCGGACTCATCCAGTTTAAAATAAATGCACTTGAAGATGGTGACGTTGTGAGGGCGCTCTATCGGGCCTCCATGACCGGAGTCAAGATTGACCTCATTGTACGGGATTCCTGCCGATTGCGACCTGGGATACCTGGGCTTTCCGAAACTGTCACAGTCATAAGTGTTGTAGGCCGGTTTCTGGAGCACGCACGAATCTATTATTTTCACAACGGTGGCGCCGGTGAATATTTTATCGCTTCGGCTGATGCCATGAAGCGCAACCTGGAAGCCCGTGTGGAAATTCTTTGCCCAGTGGAGTCTGCGGAACTGACCAGAGAAGTGCGCCATATACTGGATACGCAGCTTGCGGATCAACGCTCTGCGTGGGACATGCTGCCGGACGGCACTTATACTCAGCGTAGACCTGCTGATGGAGATGGTGATGGGAGCCACCGTTTATTGATAGCGCGAGCGAAAAAAAGGGTCAAAGAGAATCTTGAAAAGAAGAAAATGAAAAAAAACATGAAATAGAAAGTTTGAACATGCGCTTTATTGCTATCTGACGGACCAGAAAAATAATTCTGTAAAACTTGTCTGAAAAGTGAAAAAATCAGTTGCTATATAACCAATTTTTATTTATATGAGGAGCGACCATAAATCGAATAAGTAAAAGATATAAATTTACATCAGCAGAAACTTCTGAAAGGGGGTTAGGAATGAGTAACCGAAAGAATAGTGAAGCAGATGTCAAAGCAGAACACGGTTTAGAAACGCGGGAATTTTCGGTTGGTGAGATTCTCAAGCAGCGGGGGGTGTCCCGGCGTGACTTTCTCAAATTCCGTACCGCTATGACTGCGGCAATGTCTCTGCCGGCATCATTTGCCCCATCCGTTGCTCAGGCATTGGACGAAGTGAAGCGTCCGACACTGGTCTGGATGAACTTCCAGGACTGTACCGGTGATTCAGAAGCGTTGCTGCGTGCCGCCAACCCGACTGTTGGTGAGATCATTCTTGATATTCTCTCGGTAGATTATCATGAGACGATTATGGCCGCTGCCGGACATCAGGCCGATGAAGCACTGGAATCTACCATCACAAAATACAAAGGCAAGTACATCTGTGTTGTTGAAGGTTCCATTTCGATGAAAGATGATGGTGTCTATGGCTGCACCAGCGGTAAAACTCATCTGGAATTGGCGCGCAAGGTTTGTGGTAATGCCCTCGCTACGATTGCCATTGGCACCTGTGCGGCGTATGGCGGCATTGCCGCTGCTGTTCCCAATCCGACCGGGGCTGTTGGCGTCAAGGATGCGGTACCTGGAGCCACAGTCATCAATCTGCCCGGTTGCCCCTGCAATGCCGATACCCTGACCGCTACAATAGTTCATTATCTGGTATTCGGTAAAATACCTTCTATGGACAGTAAAGGTCGTCCGCTCTTTGCATATGGCAAGCGCATTCATGACAACTGTGAGCGACGTCCGCATTTCGATGCCGGCCAGTATGTTGAGCATTGGGGTGATGATGCTCATCGCAGAGGTTTCTGTCTCTATAAGATGGGCTGCAAGGGGCCGGGTACGTTCCATAACTGCCCGACTCAGCGATACAACGAAAAAACCAGTTGGCCGGTTGCTGCCGGACACGGCTGCGCCGGTTGCTCAGAGCCTCAATTCTGGGACACTATGGGGCCAATGTACAAACGCCTGCCTAATGTTCCTGGTTTCGGCATTGAACATACTGCCGATAAAATAGGTCTTGGCATGGCGGTTGGGGTAGGTGTTGCGTTTGCGGCACATGGCGTCGTTAGTGCTCTGCGTAAAGATAAAAAACCCGAAGAAACCAGGGAGGGATAAGATATGGCCAGGATTGTCGTAGATCCGATTACCCGCATTGAGGGGCATCTCCGCATTGAAGCAGAGATTGAAGGGGGCTTCATAAAAGACGCCTGGAGTTCAGCCACCATGTTTCGTGGTATTGAAAAGATTCTAAAGGGGCGCGACCCGCGTGATGCCTGGTTCTGGACCCAGCGTTTCTGCGGCGTCTGCACTACCGTTCATTCGATCGCTTCTGTCCGAGCCGTTGAAGATGCGCTAAAAATCAAGATTCCGCCAAACGCCCAGTTGATCCGAAACATAATCATGGGTATTCAGAATGTACAGGATCATGTCATTCATTTTTATCACCTGCATGCACTTGACTGGGTTGATATTACTTCCGGACTGAAAGCCGATCCGACCAAAACCGCTGCTCTTGCCGCGTCTCTCTCTGATTGGCCCAATAACTCGGCCACCTACTTTAAGGCGATACAGGACAAGGTCAAGGCGTTCGTCGCCTCCGGTCGTCTCGGACCTTTTGCCAACGCCTACTGGGGGCACCCCGCTTATAAACTGCCGCCCGAAGCCAACCTTATGGCGACTGCCCATTATCTTGAGGCGCTTGAATGGCAAAAAGATGTCATCAAAGTTCACGCCATACTCGGGAGCAAGAACCCACATCCCCAGTCGTTCCTCGTCTGCGGCATGTCAATCCCTATTGATCCTGATTCACAGAATGCTCTTAACGCTGATAAGCTGATAGAGATCAAACGTCTGCTGAAAAAGGCTCAGGACTTTGTTGAGAAAGTGTATATCCCTGATCTGCTGGCTGTTGCCTCCTTTTATAAGGATTGGGCAGCAATTGGTGGTGGTCTCGGCAACTACATGTCGTACGGCGAGTTCCCGGATGCCAACGGTAACCTCTGGTTCCCCGCCGGTGCGCTGCTCGACAAAGATCTTTCCAAAGTCATCAAGGTTGATCAGGGGAAAATTGCCGAGTATGTTGATCACTCCTGGTTTGAAGGCGCCGGAGCCGGTAAAGGGTTGCACCCGTTTGAGGGCGAAACGGAGGTACGTTACACCGGTCCAAAACCGCCGTACGCAAATCTTGATACCAATGCGAAATATTCATTTGTCAAATCTCCACGCTATGAAGAAAAAGCGATGGAGGTCGGCCCTCTAGCCCGTATTCTGGTAGCATACGCTGCCGGACACAAAGAGACCAAAGCGGTTGTTGATCTCGTGCTCGGCAAACTGGGGGTTGGTGCTCCGGCGCTCTTTTCGACGCTTGGCCGTACTGCAGCTCGCGGGGTCGATGCCCTGCTGGTCGCTCAGCAGACTCCAAAGTGGCTTGATGAACTGATCGGAAATATTGCCAAGGGTGATTATCGTATCCACAACAATGAGAGCTGGGAGCCATCGACCTGGCCTGCTGAAGCGAAAGGGTACGGTTTCCATGAAGCTCCCCGTGGAGCTCTTGGCCACTGGATTAAAATCAAGGATCAGAAAATACAGAATTATCAAGCAGTTGTACCGTCAACCTGGAATGCGTCGCCTCGCGATGCCAAAGGGCAGCGTGGCGCCTATGAAGCTGCTCTGGTCGGTACGCCGGTGGCTGACGCCAATAAGCCGCTTGAAATTTTGCGTACCATTCATTCCTTTGACCCCTGCATCGCCTGCGCTGTCCATGTGATGGACGTCAACGGCAATGAAGTGGTTAAGGTCAAGGTATCCTAGAAAGGGGGCGATCATGAGCGAACCTTTAATCTTTAAACGATATTACGTATGGCAACTGCCGGTCCGCATCTGTCACTGGTCCAGCGCATTGTCTGTCTTTCTACTAGCGGTTACCGGTTTTCTGATCGGAAATCCGGTTATTGCCGGCAGCTCACCGGAATCCTTTCTGATGGGGTGGGTGCGCTTCATTCACTTTGTTGCCGGCTATGCCCTCATCATCAGTGTTATCGCTCGCCTGCTCTGGTCGCTTAACGATCACTGCTTCTCGGGGTGGCGGGAGTACTTCCCCTTCCTCACCGGAGAGGGTAGGAAGGAGATGCTGGTGATGCTGAAATATTATTTTTTCATCGACCGGAAAACGCCGGATTCAGTCGGGCATAACCCGCTTGCTGTGACGGCGTATGTCGGTCTCTTCCTGATTTTCTTCGGGATGTTTGTCACCGGATTTGCACTGTACGCCGAATATGCTCCGGGTGGCACCATGTATGCCATGATGAAGCCGGCTTATATGCTTATGTCCACACAGATAATGCGCCAGTATCATCATCTTGGAATGTGGCTGATAATTTGCTTTGTAATCAACCATATCTACAGTGTTTGGCTAATTGACATTAAAGAGAAGGGTGGCGAAATAACCAGCATTTTCAGTGGTTACAAATATACTTCCAAGGGACATGTTTTTTCTGAGGGGAAGGAATGTGACGAAAACGGCTGCTTTATCAAGGTCAAAAAATAGCCGCATTTGAATAGAGGCATTAAGACGGGGTGGGCAACCACCCCGTCTTTTTTGTGTGCTAAGCGCTTTCTTCTGAGTGATTGAAAATTGCCGCTGTAGCTGATATAGTCTCCACCCTCGTTCTCCCGGAATCTCACTGCGATCCAGCTTCATAAAAAATGGAGAGACTCTCATGGCTAAAGGAAGTTTTGATGCAACGGAACTGATTGCCCCGTTAATGATCCGCATACCTCTTGGCTTAATTTTCCTTGCACACGGTTCGCAGAAGCTCTTTGGGGCCTTCGGTGGTCAGGGGTTGACCGGCACCTTCAAGACCTTTGAGGAAAAGATGGGAATTCCCCCTATTTTTACGCTGTTGGCAATCATCGCCGAATTTGGCGGTGGTTTTGGTGTCCTGTCCGGTTTTCTAACGCGACTCTCAGCGGCAGGCCTTTCAGCAGTTATGCTGGTAGCAATCTATAAAATCCACTGGATACACGGGTTTTTTCTTAATATGGGGGGCGTCGTCGGTCGCGGCAATGGCATCGAATACAACATCGCCCTCTTGGGGATGGCTATCTATCTGATGATCGCCGGAGGAGGCCGTTGGTGCCTCGACCGGTTAGTGTTCCGATCTTAATTTATGAAGTACGAAGGAGTTACAACCCTGTGGAACTGTTCAACCAGATAGAAGTAGAGAAACGCCGTACGTTTGCCATTATCAGCCACCCTGATGCCGGAAAGACCACAATTACTGAAAAACTGCTCCTTTTTGGCGGGGCAATTCAGCAGGCGGGAGAAGTCAGAGCCCGCAAGAGTGCCCGTCATGCTACGTCTGACTGGATGGAGCTCGAAAAACAGCGTGGTATCTCCGTAACCTCATCGGTTATGAAATTTACCTACGACCAGTGTGAAATTAACCTCCTCGATACACCGGGACATAACGATTTTTCGGAGGATACCTACCGGGTCTTGACCGCCGTGGACTCGGTGCTGATGGTGATCGACTCCGTCAAGGGTGTCGAAAGTCAGACTAAAAAACTGCTTGAAGTCTGCCGATTGCGCCACACTCCGATAATGACCTTTATGAACAAGCTTGACCGCGAAGGGCAGGAGCCGTTTGACCTGCTGGATGATATTGAAAAAAACCTCAACATGGAGACGGCGCCGATCACCTGGCCGATCGGTATGGGCAAGCGCTTCCGTGGCACCTATCACCTGTATACCAAAGAGCTGACCTTCTTCGATGCAGATGCAGATAACGGCACTGGTGAGATAATAACTGTAAATGGTCTTGATGACCCCCGTCTTGATGAACTGCTGGGGAGTCAGGTTGAGGAATTACGAAATGATATTGAACTGCTCGAAGGTGCAGGTCACCCATTCGATATGACGGAATATCTCGCAGGACGCCAAACACCGGTGTTCTTCGGCAGCGCCATTAATACCTTCGGGGTGCAGCAGTTGCTGGACGCTTTTGTCCAGTATGCTCCGCATCCGCTGCCGCGTGAAAGTGCGACCCGCGATGTCTCTCCGTATGAAGAACCTTTTAGCGGCTTCACCTTCAAAATCCAAGCGAATATGGATCCGGCACATCGGGATCGGATTGCGTTCTTCAGGATCTGTTCCGGCAAATTCACCCGTGGTATGAAAGTGCGTCATGTCCGCCTCGGACGCGATGTTCAGATTGCCAACGCCACGATATTTATGGCACAGGATCGGACCAATATTGAAGAGGCGTGGCCGGGAGATATTATCGGCATTCACAACCATGGCACTATCAAAATTGGTGATACTTTTACCACCGGTGAAGACCTTAAATTTACCGGCATTCCGAGCTTTGCCCCGGAACATTTTCGGAAGGTGCGCCTGCTCAATCCGATGAAATCAAAGGCACTGGAAAAGGGGCTGGTGCAGTTGGCTGAAGAGGGGGCGACGCAGGTATTCAAGCCGCTTATGGGGTCGGACTGGGTTATCGGCGCGGTGGGGTTGCTGCAGTTTGAGGTGGTCATGCATCGCCTGGAACATGAATACAGCGTAAAAGTGGCATTTGAACCGGTCAGTTATGTCACAGCCCGCTGGGTGACGGGTGAAAAGAAGCCTATTGAGGATTTTGAGAAGAAAGAGGCAATGCACGTATATATTGATGGCGAAGGTAAGCTGACCTACATGGCCGGAAGCCAATGGCGTCTCGATAACACTATGGAGAGCTGGAAGATGCTTGAATTTCATGAAACTAGCGAGCACAGCTAAACAGTATGGATTCGTCCGGTGGTTCACGACAAGAGGTGGGTGCTTTCAAGAGAGGTGGCGGAGGGAAAACGCCTCTACGCAACCTTAAAGCAACGGTAGATGCGCTTCTTGCTATGTCATATCTCCATTTTCCGCAAATTTTGCCGGGAGTTCACCCCCTGGTGGCACCGCTCATCATGTTTCGCCTGAAAAGACGAGGTTATTCAAACTGCCGGGTTGA
>CAYQMO010000073.1:0-16235 GCA_964418315.1 uncultured Geobacter sp.
ATTGGGAGAAACCGGTCTACTCGACAGCCAAAGTGCGACACCAGCGAAGAGAGCCCCTTTCAACATTTCTATGATGACTTTCCTGACACCTACACTGCATCGGAATATCAAAATGCAGATGATAAGTTTCGTTTTTTATCCGACTACTATTGTGCGTTCTATTTTTGCAGCATTGAATATTTCAGAGACAGCGCCAGTGACAGCGATGGCATTGTTCCTGTACCAAAATGGGCTTTCAAGGCTGTCGCGGAGGCATTGGGGCGATACCATGAATTGATAGATGTCGAGCATAACTTGGATGCCACCCTGAATGATGCTTTTGGAGTTTCCAGCGAAGGAAAGCAAGAGACCATACGAAAGTTGTATGCACGCAGCAAAGACGTATTCTATCTGTGGGTAAACAGGATCAGAATGCATTTCGGTCTTAACATCAAAGATGCTGCTACGGCAACATGGAAAGTCATAGGTTATTTGAGGGAAGTACGCCCTGACTTATTTTACAACTTCAATTCCAGCATCGAATCCATGCTGGATGCCTATTACCGTGCATACCCGCAACATGAGTTTATTCAATGGGTAATAAAGGAGTCGCAGACTGAAAATAATGGCGTGTTCGGTGCAGAAGATTGCATGTATTTTCTGGAAAGAAACGTGCCCGATGCTGCCACATTCATCAAACGAAAGATGAGGCTCAAAAAGAAATAGGGGTATTCGTGAATTAGTCACCGGAGGGCGAGAACATGGCCGACGACAAGCCTAAAAATAAATGTACCAAACGGGAAGTCAACGAGGATGGAGTTTGTAAGCACTTTTTTGATGATGCTGAACCGTTCAGCGATGAACAGTATCAAAAAGCTGATGACAAGTTCTTGTTTGTCAGCGGCTTCTTCCGGTCGTATCTGAGTTGCAACGCTGATTGCCTGACTGATTGCGCCAACGGTTCAATCGCCGTACCCAAATGGGCATTCAAAGCCGCGGCGGAAGGGTTTGAGCGACACTTCCAGTTGCGGGAGGTCGATCACGATCTTGATGCCACCTTGGATGATGCCTTTGGCATATCTGGTGAGAGCAAGCAAGATAAGATGAGAAAGCTATACGCACGGAACAAGGACATATTTTTCATGTGGGCCAATCGGATCAGAATGTGTTACGGACTGAACGTCAAGGATGCGCTGACTGCAACCTGGAAAATAGTGGATTGGTACAAGACAGAAAATCCGGGCTTGTTCTATAACTTCAACGCAAGCCCGGAATCAATGTTGGATGCCTATTACCGGGCATATCCACAGCACTTATTCATTCAATGGGTAGTGGAACAATCACAGCGGAAAAATGCCGCCGAGCGTGGCGCTGATTTCTGGATGGACTGGTTTGAAAAGCGGGTGCCGGAAACTTCTACATATATAAAGCGTAAAATGAGGTTAAAAAAAGCAACTGCATAATGTGCCGTAAAGCCGCATTTGACAAGGCGTTACAGGCTGTTTTATAATGCAATCCATGATAAAATTACCAAATGATTTCGGTAAAATCCAGGAGCGTGAATCATGGGTGGTATGGGATCAGGGAACCGCTGGCGGAATGGAACAAAAGATACACTTGATGCATCAAGCCGCCTGGACATTCGTTATCTGAAAAAACAAGGGATGTTGAGGGGCGGTAACTTCAGCTTGTCTTGGAACAGAAACGGTACGCCGTCTGGCAATGTGAATATACGCATCGTGTCTGATGAGAGCATGACGGTAATCTACAGGTGGCGGAGAAATTCAAGCGAAGAGTGGCAACCAAAGGAGCAGACCGTCGGCATTGCGCACACCCCGTGCACTTACGGCGGATCGCGTCCGTGGTTTGTCTGCCCCTACTGTTCCCGTCGGGTGGCTATTGTAGTCGTGGACGGCGCACATGTAGCCTGCCGCCATTGTCTCAAGCTGACTTATGCAAGCTGCAATGAGGATATGATAGGCCGAACCTGGAGAAAGCGGGACAAGTACAAGGCCAAACTGGGGGGCGATGACAAGGGGCTTTATCTAAAGCCGAAGGGGATGCACCATCGGACATGGGAGCGGTTACGGTGGCAGTATCAGAATGCAGAGCTTCAGGGTTGGGAATGGATGGAGTCGCGGCTTGGTGTTATCAGGGGATGGCAATGATCTAGAGAAAAGCAATCACAGCAAATCAAGGGGATTGTGTTTCATCTCTGCTCCGGCCTGTTTAAGAGTTTTTCACCCCCCTTATGAGTCGCTGTTGTAACTCAAATTGACACAGGGGGGGGGTAGCATGGCAGTGCCGCAAAACCTGATACCTACCGTAGAATTTAAGTGTAGCGGATCAAATATTTTTTGTGTACTAGGTAATGTCACTGCGCAATGTAATACAAGAGGGTAAATCAATACCCAAGTATTGTAGCAAGACAAAGGAATTATTATGCCACACAAGGTTAACTACTCAAATAAGCTTTTTGGCGAAATAGAAAAATCGCATGCCCGCTCAATAAAATATGGGATAGATCCAAACAGCTTCTGTAACAAAAACCAGATTCGTTTAAGCCCAGAGGCGCTCATAGCTCTTCAGCATGAAAACGCTGATTTCTATCAGGTTGCACTGACCACAATGAAAGATTTAGATGATTTTTTTCCTGATGCTGGATTCATCATGGCCATTGCAGATCACCAGGGTTACATCCTTGAAGTTCTAGGTGACCAGACCGTATTAACAAAACTGGCAGCTGGCAATTTTCTGCCTGGCTTTCGTTGGACAGAGAAAGATGTCGGTACTGGAGGAATCAGCCTCTGCCTTGTTTGCAAGATTCCGGTACAGATAAATGACAAAGAACACTTCTGTAAACGTGGCCATGGTCATACCAGTTCTGCTGCACCCATATTCGATTCAAATAACAATTTGGTCGGAATAATAGTCCTTGCGGGAGAGGCAAGCAAAGTACATCACCATACTCTCGGGATGGTAATAACCGCCGCCAAGGCAATTGAAAATCAATTACGGATCATCCGCTCCGGCAAGGAATTGCAACTACGCAACAGTTACATGAATGCAATCATAGAGTCCATTGACAGTGGAATCATGGCAATCGACCAAGAAGGAAATATCACGCAAATAAACAACCTCGGGAAAAATATTCTGGAATGGGATGAAGATGTAGTGGGTAAGGCTGTTCAACCGCTCCTCGGACTTGAAAAAGAATGGAAACAGTCTGTGATTGCCAGGGAATACACGGATCGAGAAGTCTTTGTAAGGGGGCCGCGAAAATCCATTCAGCTGATTATAACTGCCCGAACTATCTGCGAATCAGGGGAAGGCTTCATACTCATCTACAATGAGATTACCCGGATCAGGAAGCTCATCAATAAGATAGCCGGCTTACAGGCCCGGTTTACTTTGGACGACATCATGGGTAGCAGCAGCGCCATTGTCGAGGCAAAGAAGTTCGCTAAAATTGCTGCAGTAGGAAAATCGAACGTTCTCCTGCTGGGTGAAACAGGGACAGGGAAGGAGCTTTTTGCCCAGGCAATCCACAATAAAAGTGATCGGAAAGGAAAGCCCTTTCTGGCTATTAACTGCGGTGCTATCCCGAGAGAACTGATTGAGAGTGAGCTATTTGGTTATGCCGACGGCGCTTTTACCGGTGCCCAAAAGGGCGGTCGTCCTGGGAAATTCGAGCTGTCAAACGGGGGCACCGTTTTTCTGGACGAAATTGGCGACATGCCAACTGATATGCAAGTCAAATTGCTAAGGGTGCTGCAGTCTGGGGAAGTCTACCGAATCGGTCAGCACAAACCGATTCCTATTGATGTGAGGATCATAGCTGCAACCCATGTTGATTTGAAGAAGGAGATTGCTTTAAGAAATTTTCGGGAAGACCTGTTTTATCGGTTAAGTGTATTTCCCATATCATTGCCACCTCTCAGGGAGAGGCGGGAAGATATAATAATGCTGGCCCAGCATATTCTTAACCGTACCAGTACCCAGTTGGGTAAACAAGGAATCACATTTTCGCAGAAAGCGGAGCAGGCTCTGATTGACCATCAATGGCCTGGGAATGTCCGGGAACTTGGGAATGTTGTGGAGCGTGCAGCCAATCTCATCGATGGCGATGTGATCGATCTGGAACATCTGGGCATCCCACAGACACACGGAAAGAAAACTCTCCAGACAGGACATTCTGGCATGTCTCTTGATGAGGTCGAATGCCTGGCAATAAAGGAGGTCATGTTTTCAGTAGGAAATAATATCCAGAAAGCTGCGGGGATATTGGGCATAACCAGAGCAACTCTCTATAACAAGCTTGAAAAGCATTCTCTGGATCGCAGAGGGGAATAAGTATCCCGCCGTTTATTAAGAAATCCGGAAAATGCACCACTGAACCACAAATTTTTCTTCCATTTCATTATCAATCCCAACCAACCAGCTCGTTACCCAAATCCCTTTCGTTTCACTCACACGGCATATTATGTATAGTTTTTAAACATGTAAAACAATTACACATGTCACTTAACATTAAGTAATAACACGTATAATTGCCTTTATCGGCAGAAGTGTATAATTATAATACATTGGTTGCCCGACGAAGGAGTAGTAGCGAATGTTTGTAAAGTGCTAATATTGTTATTATGATAAAATATTTTCTTAGCCTTTAAAGTGGAAATAGCATTTGGCATGGGTCGTGTAAATATAAGAGAAACTTCGTTTTGTTTTACTGGGCATGGTAGTGGATCAGTTTCATAAAATGGGGTAGGTAGATACGTTAGGAGCCAGATATTGAGAAGTTAAAAAAATCGAAAGGAGGATTCAAAATGAAACGTTGGATGATTATGGGGTTTGCGCTGACAGCAATGATTTCAATGAGTACCAAGGCTAAAGCAGCTGATGCAGAGTTGGTGGTGGCGGGTTATGGGGGGGCTTTCGAGAAGATTTTTAAGGATTATTTGGCGGCAGCTTTCGAGAGCAAGCACAAGGTTAAAATTCAGTTCGTATCGGGTAATTCAACCGAAACACTAGCTCGTGCTCAGGCACAGAAAAATAACCCGCAGATGGATGTGGCATTCATTGATGACGGACCGTCAAACCAGGGGGCATCCCTGGGGTTATGGGAACCGATTGACACCAAAATCGTTTCTAACATGAAAGATATGTACGACATTGCCAAACACAAGGGAAACCTTGGCGTGGACTTTGGTGTTATTGCCACAGGACTTATGTACAACAAGGAAATATTCAAACAGAAAGGTTGGGCTGCTCCTACTTCTTGGGCGGATCTGGGCAAGAAAGAATATGCCGGGCACCTCATCATGCCTCCCCTTCAGAATGGATACGGATTACTGACGGTTGTCATGCTGGCAAAAATGAATGGCGATTCTGAAAGCAATATTAACCCGGGTTTCGAGGCAATGAAAAAGATCAAGAATAACTTCCTTGTATTTGAGCCGCAGCCAGGAAAACATTCAGAGCTTTTCCAGTCTAAACAGGCGTGGGTTGGTGTTTGGGGCAGTTCCCGGATGTATGCTTTGGCAGAGACTGGTTTCCCCGTTGAGTTTGTCTATCCCAAGGAGGGTAGTCCAGCTGTTGCAATGGGTCTTGTGGTCATAAAAGGAACCAAGCAGAAGAAACTTGCCAACGAGTTTATTAACTACATCCTTGGCAAAGAAGCACAGACGGTTCTGGCAGAACATTTCAAGGCAGGTCCATACAACAAAACTGTCAAGCTCAAGCCGGAGGTTGCTCAAAAGGTACCCTTTGGCACGGAACAGATCGGCAAGCTGTATAAGGCGGACTGGGACACGATAAACAAAGTCCGTCCACAGTGGACAGAGCGCTGGAACAAAGAGATTGAAAACTAGAGGATTTAATCAGGGGGGAAGCGCGGTGCTTCCTCCCAAAAGACAATCCAACCCTGACGGTATGGAGGCTGCAACCAATGGCAAAACTGGAACTTGATAAAGTTGTAAAAAAGTTTGATGGCTCCCTGGTGGTTGACCAACTAAGCCTCACAATAAACGACGGAGAGTTCGTTTCCCTACTTGGACCTTCGGGATGTGGCAAGACAACAACACTGAGTATGATTGCCGGATTTCTGCAACCCGATGGTGGGGAAATCCGCATTGGGGGACAGAACGTAACCGAATTGCCCCCCTATAAGCGGAATACGGGGATGGTGTTTCAAAATTATGCCCTGTTTCCTCACATGACCGTAGCCCAGAACGTTGCCTTCGGACTTAAAATGCGGAAAGTCCCGGCGTCTGATATCACTCCAAGAGTCAATAAAGCTCTCGATCTTGTCAAGCTACCACATACTGCAGATCGCTATCCACGCCAGTTGTCCGGTGGCCAACAACAACGGATTGCCATTGCCAGGGCGTTGGTCATCGAGCCGGAAATCCTGCTCCTCGATGAACCGCTCTCGAATCTTGATGCCAAGCTCCGTGAGGAGATGAGGATTGAACTGCGGGAGATACAGCGCCGGGTCGGCATTACTACGGTGTTTGTAACCCATGACCAGGCAGAAGCTCTAGCCATGTCCGATCGAATAGCTGTCATGCACCGCGGCATCATCGTTCAGGAAGGTCCTCCGGTGGCCATCTATGATCGACCGGCAACGGAATTTGTCGCAGATTTCATCGGGGCAACCAACGTGGTTGAGGGAGAATTTACCAGCAGCCATGAAGGGTATGGAGCGTTGGTGGTAAAAAACGGGCTTAAAATAAAAGGGATAGTACCCCAAGGCAGCCAGTTTTCCGGTCTGGGCAAAGCACTTATCCGCCCCGAAAAAATAGTGGTGTCCACCGAAGCGCGGCCTTCCGAAAATTCTCTGCCGGGACGAGTGGAACATTGCGTGTTCCTTGGAATGTTGATTCATTACGTTGTCACCACGGAAGCCGGCCGCCTGTCCGTTATCTGCCAAAACAGCGGCGGAACATTCAAAACAGTAGGAATGGACGTAGTTCTCTCATGGGAAAATGATAGTACGCTCCTGATTCCAGCGGAGGCGAAACCATGAAAACGGAGAAATGGCCACGTGCGGCCCTGCTGGCTCTCCCTGCCCTGCTCTGGCTGGGTATATTTTTTCTCGTCCCGCTTATTCTAATCCTCAGCCTCAGTTTTTACGGGTTTTCGCAGATGGAAGGGGTGCAGGCGGGAGTTAAACTGGACAACTATATCAAACTGTTTACCGATTCCTACTATATCGGGATATTTGTCAGGACCTTCCGGATCAGCATTATTGTTACAATTCTCTGCCTGTTCCTCGGGTATCCGGAAGCCTACTACCTTACCCGTGTTCAAGGGCGGGTCAAGGCATTGGTCATGATGATTATCCTCTCACCTCTCTTGATCAGCGCCGTAACACGAACATTCGGCTGGTTCATCCTGCTGGGCAATAATGGCGTAATAAACAACACCATAGTAAAGCTCGGCCTTTCTGACACGCCTGTGAAACTTCTTTACAGCGAGACTGGAATAATCATCGGTTTAACCCATGTCCTTGTGCCTCTGATGGTTTTATCCATCTATGCCTCACTTCAGAGGCGTGATCCGGCTCTGGTGAGGGCAGCGGAAACCCTTGGCGCAAATCCGGTCAGAGCATTTTTGGAGATCACCCTGCCACTCAGTCTTCCTGGAATTCTGGCCGGATCGGTTCTGGTGTTTACCATGTCCATGAGCGCGTTCGTGACACCGGCTGTACTCGGGGGGTCAAGGGTTCGTGTGGTGGCGTATCTCGTGTACGAAGAATTTCTCCAATCTCTGAACTGGCCGTTCGGTGCGGCTCTGGCACTAGTTCTAGTGATTCTAACCACATCCATAGTTCTTGTTTATCACCGTGTAATCGAGCGTGGCCGCTGGAAAGAGGTGTTCCGATGATAAAAATACCTAGAGGTTTTCTGTCCTGCTTTAATATTCTATTCCTGATATTTCTGATGGCTCCCATTGTAGTGGTAGTTCTGGTGGCCTTTACCCCCGAGGGGTGGTTGCAGATACCGACCACGAAGTTTTCCCTTAGATGGTTCAAGGAGATTGCCAAGCACCCGGAATTTATTGAGGCATTCAAGATCAGCCTGATGGTTGCCATTGCCTCGTCAATTATTGCAACAACCCTTGGTACCTTTGCAGCCATGGCACTTGCACAACACCGATTTCCCGGACGAGATGCGCTTAATTCGTTTCTTCTATCCCCGCTGATGGTTCCCACAGTAGTAACCGGTATCAGCCTGCTTTATTTTCTGTCCATGATCGGGCTGGCTTCAACTGTCACGGCAATTATTCTCGGTCATGTCATTGTGACCATACCGTATGTGGTGCGGACGGTGAGCGCGAGTCTGGTAGGATTTGATCAGAGCCTTGAAAGGGCCGCCATGAACCTTGGAGCTAACCGGGTTCAAACGTTTCTTCGTATCAGACTTCCGTTGATCGCTCCGGGCATAACGGCCGGCGGCATCTTCGCGTTCATCATGTCGCTGGATGAACTGACCGTCACACTGTTTGTCAGTGGCCCAAAACTGGCTACGCTACCCATCAGAATTTACAACCACATCACCTACATTACTGACCCACTGGTGGCCGCAGTTTCAACGGTTATCGTAATAGCGACATTCATTGGGGTATTGCTTCTCGACCGTCTTGTGGGGCTGGATAAGGCAATGGGAGCTTAGCCGGAACAGATGGCGGGCAGAGCGAACTTAACTAAATCAACAAAGGAAAGGTGAAAAACATGATTGTTGGCATACTTAAAGAGATAAAAAAGGAAGAAAACCGAGTATCCATGACCCCGGCCGGAGTGGAAGTGCTGAAACAAAATGGCCATACCGTACTTGTGGAAAAATCAGCCGGCGGAGGAAGCGGCTTTGATGATGAGTCGTATGTTGCTCATGGTGGCGAAATAGTTGATACGGCGGAATCAATCTTTTCAAGGGCTGATATGGTAATGCATGTCAAGGAGCCGCAGCCTTCCGAATACCCGCTTATCCGAAAGGGGCAGATTGTTTTCACATATCTTCACCTGGCCGCAGCTGAAGAGCTCACCAAAGCTCTTGTGGAATCGGAATCGATCGGCATTGCTTATGAGACCATCCAGAAGGTTGACGGATCGCTGCCTCTTTTGACACCCATGAGCGAAGTTGCTGGAAGAATGGCGATTCAGCAGGGTGCCAAATACCTGGAGATGGCTCAGGGAGGTAATGGGGTCCTGCTTGGTGGAGTCACCGGTGTAAATCCGGGCACCGTAGTGGTGATCGGGGGCGGGATCGTCGGTATAAATGCTGCCAAGATGGCGTGTGGCCTGGGAGCAAAGGTGTATATCCTCGACATGAATCTGGACAGGCTCCGCTATTTGAGCGATGTCATGCCGAGCAATTGCTTTCCGCTCATGTCAAGCCCCGCAGCTATTAGGGAACTTATCCCCCATGCCGATGTGGTGGTCGGAGCGGTTCTCATCCCAGGGGCAAAGGCCCCCAGACTGCTCAACAGAGAGATGCTGTCTACCATGAAGAAAGGCGCTGTGATCGTCGATGTGGCTATCGATCAGGGAGGATGTTTTGAAACATCCCATGCCACCACCCATTCAAACCCCACATACGTTGTGGACGGAGTTGTACATTACTGCGTTGCCAACATGCCTGGTGCGGTGCCGAAGACTTCAACCATGGCGCTCACCAACGCAACACTCCCCTATGCTCTGGCTCTGGCTAACAAGGGGTGGAAGAAGGCCATGGTTGATAACGCCGAAATCAGACTTGGAGCCAACGTTATCCAGGGAATGGTAACCTGCAAAGGGGTTGCTGACGCCTTTGACATGCAATTTACCGAAATTGAAACCCTTATCCGGTAAACGGAACGCCAGCAGTTGACTAGTCGATACCCATGCAGGAGGATGATGTGAACTTACCAAAATTTGCAATAATAGGGGCCGGAAACGGCGGGCAGGCATTTGCTGGGCATCTGAAACTGCTCGGCATGTCGGTGACTATCTACGATGTGGAAGAGCAGAAGGTAGAGGCACTGAAAAAAACGAACCAGATACGGTTGTTTGGGGCTGTTGAAGGAGAGGCTGTCATCGACCTTGTAACCCATGATATCAGAGAGGCAATTCATGGCCGAGATATCATCATGGTAGTCATCCCTGCCGTTTACCAGAGTTCCATTGCACAGAAGATGGCACCATTTCTAACTGACGGCCAGATCATTGTGTTGAATCCGGGAGCCACCGGCGGTGCCCTTGAGGTTCGTAACACCATCCGCAAGGCAGGATGCGGTGCACATGTTATAGTCGGAGAAACTGACACTCTTCTCTATGCCTGCAGAAGTATAGAACCTGGAGTTGTCCAGGTATATGGGGTGAAGGATCGAGTAAATGTTGCAACACTCCCTGCAGCGGAGAGTGCTCGGGTAGCAAAATTGCTGAACGTGGCGCTGTCCCAGTTTCAGCCAGTCGATTCGGTACTTATTACAAGTCTGAACAATCCCAACGCCATAGTGCATCCAACGCCGACTTTGCTGAATGCAGGTCGTATAGAGTCGCGTTCAGCGTTTGATTACTATTCGGACGGGGTTACCCCCTCCATCGCCAAGGTAGTTGAAAAGGCTGACCAGGAGCGATTGGCGGTTGCGAAGGCTTTGGGGGTTATCGTCCCGACAATTCAGGAGTGGTATTACGAATGCTACGGTGCTGAAGGTAATAATCTCTACGAAATCATACAGAATGTGAATGCTTACAAGGGAATAAAAGGGCCAGTT
The DNA here is from genome assembly GCA_964418315.1 of uncultured Geobacter sp. Classification (GTDB taxonomy): domain Bacteria; phylum Desulfobacterota; class Desulfuromonadia; order Geobacterales; family Pseudopelobacteraceae; genus JACRCG01. Next base: position 10,735 of record CAYQMO010000073.1, read on the forward strand.
ACTCTCGACACCCGGTATCTGTTTGAGGATATTGCAACTGGCCTGGTGCCACTTTCATCTTTGGGAAGGGCTGTGGGAGTGGGTACTCCGACGATGGATGCCGTCATTGAGCTTTCAAACTCTCTTCTCGGTAGAAATTTCTGGGAAGAGGGGCGCTCCCTTGAAAATCTTGGGCTTGAAGGATTGAATCCGGAACAGATAAGAGAACTGGTGCTTGCATGACCTGGTTTCCGTGATCCTTCTGCATTATGAGGAAAAGGATTAGCACCAAGACAAGTGCACTTTTCTTTCTCATCTGCGCACTCTGCGGAGCGGGTGCAGTCCCTGTCTTTCTCCGCTACCTGTTCAAATCTCCTGAACTGGGTGGACTAGGTCTGGATATCTGGGTCATCAACGCACTGCGCTACGCCATGGCTCCGCTCTTTTGGCTCCCCTTTGTACTTGCAAAAGGGAGTCACATAATCGCAACAGGAAATGCTCCCGCTGATGCCGTTGTCGAAACAGACGGCAACCGCATCTGGCGGGATGCGCTTCTCCCCGCCTGCTTCAGCATCGTAAACCAGGCCGCCTGGGGTGGAGTGGGTAAATATGCCGACGCTAATACCATCGCCTTCGCCAGTAAACTCGCATTCCCAGTTGCAATTCTCTACTGCTTTATTTTCTTCCCTGAAGAGCGACTCCTTGCCAGATCCCGACTGTTCTGGCTGGGTGTCGCAGGCTGTTTTGCCGGACTGGCGCTTCTGTCAGTTGAACGCCTGGCATTTTCCAGCCTTTTAGGCACAAGCCTCATGGGCCTGATTCTCCTCCTGCTTATTGCTGTTTCCTGGGGAGGGTATTCAGTGAGTGTTCGCTTGAAAATGCCTAACTATTCCGCTATTTCAAGCTTCTGGGTCATAAGCGTCTATACTACGATTGGACTGACACTCCTTATGTGGGCTTTTGGAGATGTCGCGATTGTGACTGGCTTGGACATGACAACATGGGGAATAGTGATTGCTTCCTCACTTGTCGGGATCACGTTTTGGCATGTACTCTACTACAAGGCCATTAGGGGGCTAGGAACGATCGTTGCCGACGGGGTACTGATGTCATCCCCGGCCATAACCATTGTAGGATCGGCGTGGATTCTGGGAGAACATATGACGGTACTGCAGGCGATCGGCGGAAGTATAATTGCGGGTGGAAGTATTCTGCTGGTAGTGGTCCGAGGGCGTTGCAATTAACATAAAGTAAAAGCCATCTTCTGAATAGTGTGTCGGTCTGAAACAAAACTCTGATTTCAATACGACATCTTACTTGCCAGTTCACGAAATATATATTTTTTCGCTCACCACAAAACAGGTTTGGTCAAAGTGCTGTTAGGAATAGGATTTGGCAACTGGGAATTTGCTAATACCCCGGAACGGATTTTTTTAACGAAATTTACATGTTTACGTAATTCGGCGGAAGGGGTATCGACTGGGCTTAACAAACCAATACTCTTTGTGGGGTGATGGGCTCTGACCAATCTGAGTGCTTCTGCAATATCGCTGTCATTTGAAATCAACACCGCAGAGTCATAGACATCTAACCAGGCATCATTCAGAAGATGAACGGACAAGTTGACGTCGGAGCCTTTTTCTTCTGTTTTATAAACTTCGGCGTAGTTCTTTCCGTTGATTGGCCTTACTAATCGGGCCATCTTTGGGTGAGTCTGGAAGCTGCCATAGTAGATAGACAGTTCAGGTATGTAATGCTGCAATGCCCGGAAATATGTTTCTTGGCGGATAGGCTGATTTGGATCAGTTCTACCAGAAACCAGGGCAGTAAAATACTTGATGGACACTATCTGGTTGTAAGGCTTGAGAAGCTGTTCGCAAAGACGTTTGACATCGAGCCATTTGTGGGGGGAGTTTTGCAGCAGGCGATGGTAGAGGTTGAAGCCATCGATATAGACACAGGTTCTGGCCAATAAAAACCTCTGAAAATAGCAGGGGCGCCTTTCAGCGCCCCGCGCCCATGCTCGAAAGCAATGGGGTAGTAAGATGACGGGGAAAATACATAACGCTTGAAACAAAGTCAAGCATTATAATGTAAACATCCTCCCTCATCTGAATAGAATATACCATACTTTGAGTTGTTTTGTTACTTTATAGTTCTGCTGTTTTCTCCGCTCCCGGTGCTGGCGGGTGGCACTTCCGGCATATCCAGTGCGGGTATTTTTCTGTCCCTCCCAGCCAGTAGTCTGTACCTTTGCAACAGTAGCAGGGGCGATGATTGCTTAACGTCGTTGACTTTTCAGGCGGTTCCGCTTGCGAAAGTTGCGAAACCTGCGAAGGCGGTTTTTCAGTAGCAGCTACTTTCTCGACTTTCGCAACTTTCGCAACCGTTTGTATTTCAAACTTTGCAAAGAGTGCCATGCCTACCCCCGCAACAGCCAGACATCCCGGCGGGGTTTGCCGTTGACCTGCGCACCGCCTTCTATCCGCAGTGCCCGGTGATGCTGTTCGAGAATATCCATCATGCGGGTAGCGGTCTTTTTGTCTCGTACCGCATTCGGGCCGCAGCGGTACAGTTCAGCCAGGGCTATCATCTGCCCTTCCTGCTGCATCCCCCAATCAAAGACCTTCTGGGCAGTGATAAGCTCTTGATCATCGCTGGCGGAATGAAACAGACGCAGCGCCTCACCGATATAATACTGAGCAATAGCAATGCCGCCGTTCAGGGCATCCGCTGAAATCTCCGTTGCATCCGGTATCTCGAATAACGCCAACACTCCGGTGATCCGGGCGGCATGTTCCGCTGCTTTGCTGGCAAAGCCCTTGATGGGGAAGAGGTCGCCACCTTCCCGCTGCAATAGTTCTATATGGTCGGCAAAGGCAATCCAGGTGCCTTTTGCATCCTTGGCAATGGTTATGGTTGGCGGTTTCAGCCCCATATCCGGGCGCTCATTCAGCGGCAGCGGTTTGTCCAGTATGCTGTTGATTTCGGCATTGTAGGCCGTTATGGCAGGGTCGGCGCTCAGGTCTTGCGCCTTATACGGACGCCTGCCGATTGTTGAAGCCGGATAGGAACAGAGGCAGCGGGAAAGAAATCCTTGCCCGGTCATCATGCTGTTACCGAATAGCTGGCCGCAGAGAATCGGCTGAATCATCAGGTGCATGGCGAAGCGCCGCCCATAAAGGACACTCAAACCGTCGCCACCGCGTACCCGGTCAATTGGATCACCATCCCAGAGTTTTGATAGGCCGGTGACGGTCTTGGTTTGGTTATCCTTGCTCATGGCGTACCCGCCAAGGAAACGCCCGCCCTCATCGGAGAACAGCCCCAGAGTGTAGCGCCCTTCCGCATAAGCCCGCTCGATCCCCTCGAAAGATGGTTCTTCAAAAATGTAGAACGGCTGAACGTATTTCGGCTCATCTCCCAGATTATTCAACAGTGCTTCAATCACATCCTTGTCGTCTTCCTTGAATGCTGCTTTTCTCCTGTTCTGCCAAGATGCTAAGGTTGCCTCGTATGCCTGTTTGCCCTGATGGAAACTTTCAGATTCGCGGCGTTGCCGTTCCTTGATTGGGCCAGTAGCAATCCGGTCGGTTGCTGATTTCCGTTCGCCGGATTCACCAACGGCAACAAAGTTGTTGGAGATCGGAAAACATCTGCCGTCAATCAGAACATTCGCATACGGCTGTACCGCCAGCGTTGCCGCCTCCAGGAAGGATTGACAAATCATATCCAGCGGAGCCTGGACAACCTCATGCACCCGCTGGACAGCAGCACGCATGACAAGCGGGAGGACATCAACCGGGAATGGCTCGTTTGGCTGCATCGGTCGGGTAAGCGGGAGCGGTTCAGCAACAACGGTTTCCATTTCCTGTTTTGTCCGGGTTTTTTCCATTTCAACCTTATCCAAGCTTATCTGAATTTCCGCAGCCGTCTCTACTTGTCTCCGTATTTCTCCCAAACCTTCCAACTGGTGCAGGTCGTTGAAGTCGGTTGGCTTACTGGAGGTGTCCATAATGTCAGTAATTGTCAGCAATCCGCCCACGGCGCGGGCCGCTTCGGTGGCTTTGATTACTCCAGTGTTTGTCTCACCCCATTGATCGTTATCGGCACAGATAATCAGGCGCAGGGCGGGATATTTTAACCGCAGCGCCTCGGCAACCGGCTTGAGGTTTCCGGCATCAAAGGCAACTGCTACTGCATGGCCGGTGGCTTCATGCAGGCTTGCGCCGGTTGCGTACCCTTCACAGATCAGCAGGGTGTTTTCCTTCGGCTTGCCAATGGGGAAATAACTTCCCTGCTTGGCGGTGCCGGTCTTGAAGGTCTTGCTTCCGTCCGGTTGGATGAACTGAATCCCCTGGATGATCCCGGTGGTATCGTAGAGCGGAATCATAAGCGAATCCCTCATTACCTTCAGACCGTAGGCATGGACACCCTTCTTCTGAAGATACGGGTGACTATCCGTGGCATCCTTCGACTGCTTCCACCTCTCGGCGCACCATGAACGACAATCGCCCTGCAAGCGGGATAATTCGCCGTCCCGCTGGCTTTTGGCGGCTTCCATATTTGCCGCATAACGCGCTTTTTCAGCCGGGTCAAGGTTCTGGTATCCCTTGCTGCACCACGTCTCGGAAATGCCCCGTTTCCAACAGCCGAATTTACCCGCCGCCGGTTCATCGGCAAACAGGACGTACCAACAGTTTTTAGAGCGGTCGCCTCCGGAACTGAAGCGGTGCATGACACCATCGGCCAGCAGCTCGGCGGGCGGGTCAATCCCGGCGGCCTGCATGGCCTGTCTGAAATCGTCCAAGTAGGGCATGGCTACTGTCCTTTGGCTGCATCTGCCTCGGTGGTGCTGGCGAAACCTTGCAACCCGGCAATGTAGTTCTGGACATCCGACGTGCGGTAACGCACAAGTCTCCCCAGCTTGATGAACTTCGGCCCCTTGCCTTTAAGCCGCCATTGCTCAAGTGTACTGTCGGCCAGTCCGGTAATTTCTTTCACTTCCTTTTGATTCATCAGTTTGTCAGTCATGGTTCAATCTCCTTTGCAGCAATTTGTCATGTCTCCACCATACTGACGATAAACCAACAAATCAAGACGTAACATGCTGATATATAAAGATATTCCTGTATTGAGGATAGCAAGACATTACACCTAGCAGTAGTATGGTAATAAAGCCTACACAGCGGGATGGAATGCGGGCTAACAGGGAATACGGAACACTGTAGAGCCTACCGGAAAGGAATACAGAAAAGGGAGCCCACAGGGGGCGGACGGGAGGCGGCTGGTCGCGGGGGTGGGCGTGTCCGGCGTGCGGGACGGGTGAAGCCCGCAGTCCGTGACCGGTTGCCGGGTGGGCGGGGGAATAATGAGCCGCAAAGCGCAACTGGTATGATTGCAGGATTGTGCGCCGTGCTTCTAGGGGAGCCCCACGAGGGGGCGGACGGGAAGACTGACTCCGGAACGGAACGGCGGCAAGGCTGTTGTGGCGGCGTGTAGTGAAGGTGTCAGGCTGGGCG
>CAYQMO010000073.1:16245-16756 GCA_964418315.1 uncultured Geobacter sp.
CTGAGTGCGCGAAGGGTAAAGCCCGTAGTCTGTGACTGACTGCCGGGTGGGCGGGGGAATCAAAACTAAAATCGGGAGCACGTTTTGCACAGGGTATGCCTGAATCCGTTTTGGTCACTGGACGCAATCGCCTTTATCATGGCGGCCAGTGGTCTTTTACCAAAACGAGATGAACCAATGGAGGGTCGGCCAGCAGCAGCAACTCCCCCCAAGAGTGCCCCCACCCCCCTGGGAGTTACTGCCCGGGGGGGATGCCGGGGGGTTGGGGGGGCCAGGGGGGAGGGGGGCGGCGGGGGGTGCTGGCATATTCTGTGCTGTGCTCCCTACTTATCGCCGTCGCTTTTGTATCTGGCCTCTGTCCTGTAAGGTGCTGCTCCATCGCACGTTGCAGGGCGGTTTTGCTTTTAGAGGGTGAACAGGATGTTGCTGGAATGAGCGGAGAGAAGCACCCGGTAATGTGCGGCACCATGCACATTCTCAGGGGGCGACCGAAGCGGAATGGAACGCAACA
>CAYQMO010000074.1:0-16536 GCA_964418315.1 uncultured Geobacter sp.
TACACAGACCTTAAAACTGTTTTAAGCGATACACCCGCTTGAAAACGGTCAGGTCAGGATGTCCGTGCTCCCGGAACGACCTGTTCAGCAAGCAGTTCCACCGTATGTCTCACTTGTATATCAGCACCGTCCTGATCTATCCCACCCCTGATCTGCATTACACAACCTGGGCAGTCCATTGCTACGAGTGGCGTACCGGTATCCTTTATATTTCTCAGCTTCCGCTGCAGAATCGGCGCTGATATTTCAGGCAGTTTCATCGAGTATGACCCACCCATGCCGCAGCAGGTATCGCACTCGAACATCTCGGTCAGCTCATAGCCCGCTTTTTGCAACAGTTCTCGCGGCTGTTCGGATACCTTCAGAGTCCGTTTCAGGTGACAGGAATCATGGTAGGTGATTTTTCCAAGCTTCTCCCCTTCCCTGATAGTCAAGCGTCTGTCAAAGACAAGTTTTTTGACCAGCGTTGACAAATCAATCGTCTTTTCGGCAAGAACTTTCGCCTGGGGCAACCATTCCGTCTGGCCGAGACTTTCAAAGGTACTGATGAATTCATGATCGAGCGCCACTGTGCAGGTCGGACAGGCTGAGACAATATATGTAACATCCACACGCAACAACGCTTTTATATTATCGATGGCGTTACTGGCGGCTACATCGTAGGCGCCGTTATAGCGCGCCGGAGCGCCGCAACAGGTCTGATCTTCAGGAAAAATCACCTCAATGCCTGCCTTATTAAGAATTTTAACCAATGCTTCACCCATTTCCGGATAGGCAAAATCAATCAGACAACCGGCGTAAAAGGCCACTTTTTCTTTCAGCTTCGGCTGCTTTATTTTTGCAAAACGATCCCGGAACGGTTCGGCTGCAATTGCCGGGAGGCTGCGCCCATCTGTCAGATCTGCCAGAAAAAGCGGCAGATGACGGACAAATTTACCTGAGGTAAACGGTTTTCCGGCAATTGAGGCGGCTCGCAGCATGCCGTGAAAAAGTTTACGGTTATTGACTACGGCATAAATGGTCTTCTGCAGCAGTGGCAGACCCTGATCCTGCACCAGGCGGCGACGGATTTCCATGATAAGTTCGGGAATATCAATTTTGCCGGGACAGACACCCGTGCAGGCACCGCACTGGATGCAGAGCCCCTGAATATCTTCTGACTTCTTCAATTCGTCAAACCAGGCGGTCAAGATCGTGCCGATACCGCCGGTATACACTTTACCGAACACATGACCGCCAACGAGACGGAAAATCGGACAGACATTGAGACACGAAGCGCAGCGAATGCACTGCAGCGCCTGTTTGAACTTCGGGTCAGCCGCCATCTCGGAGCGGCGATTATCCATCAGGATAATGTGCATATCCTTCATTGTTCCGTCACTATTCGGCGTCGGACCGGTGATAATCGAGACATAGCTGGTAAGAAGCTGGGCAGTGGCACTACGGGGGAGCGCTTTTAAAATTGTGGCGACGTCGGCGTACTTTTCAATCAATTTCTCAATGCCGACCAGTGCGATATGAATCTTTGGCAGCGATGTTACCAGCCGGGCATTCCCCTCATTAGTCATCAAAACTATGCTGCCGGTCTCGGCAACTGCAATGTTGCCGCCGGAAATTCCCATATCAGCAGCGAGAAAAGTGGGGCGAAGTTTATCACGCGCCACTTTGACAAGTCGGGGAATATCCGAGGTCAGCCGTTCATTTACCTCCTTGCTGAACAGATCGGACACCTCTTCCTTGGTCATGTGAATTGCCGGCATGACCATGTGAGAGGGTGTCTGTCCGGCGAGCTGAATAATCCACTCACCAAGATCTGTCTCCCCCACTTCAATCCCAGCTTTCTCAAGATACTGATTGAGATGAATCTCTTCAGTCGCCATCGATTTTGACTTTATTACCCTCTTTACACCATTCTCCTGGGCAATCTTCAGAATGTATTCTCTGACTTTGGCCGGATCCTTCGTCCGTAGCACCCTGGCACCGGCGGCTTCGGCATTCTTCTGAAACTGATCGGAGAGTTCATCAAGATGGGCGGCGGCGTACCCCTTCAGGTCGGCGATCCTCCCTCGCAGCTCTTCAAAATCAATCCCTTCGTACGCCTTGGCACGGTTAACCTTATAAGCTTCAGAAAATTTGCCGAGCGCCCCGGTCAGATTGGAATTATTGACCGCTTTGGTGATTGACTCTTTGAATTCATTTCCCATTATTTGTTCCCCCCCAACTCATCGACAAAAATGATAACCAGTCGTTCCGGGCCATGAACTCCGATTGTCAAAACCCGCTCGATATCCGCTGTCCGGCTGGGTCCGGTAATCATGGCAAGATACGCGCAATCCTTTGGATGAACCCTGGAAAGGAGTGTGGGCATATCCGGCAGTATGCCGCTTGTCGGAACGAAGGCGATATGAATGGCGGGCAGAGAAGATACCAGGCGCTGTTCTATGGCGGTAGAGTTCTGCGCCAACGATCCGGTGTCCGCCAGAGCCCACTCCATCTGACTGATACCGAAACGGGCAGTTGCGGCAAGTTCACTGGAAATGTCAAATTTCAAACCTGCATTTATTGATACTGTATTCCTGACTATCCCGTCCAAAAACGAGCCCTCTGCCCACAGAGCGTAAGAACCAGGTGCATCTGCCAGCCCCTCTCTCTGTAAAAACTCGATCAGAAAGCCAAGTGCCGTTTCTTTGGTTTCAAAGCGAAAGACTTCCGCACTAACCGCTTCCGCTTTCAATTTAAATTGCTGGTACATAGTTCCTGTCCCCCTCTGGAGTAGTTCATATACCTGTTCTATATTTTACCCAGCAAGAAGGAAATAAAGACAGATTGGTAAACATGTTAATATGGTTATCTAATTTGTAATGCCAGATTACTGCTACACCGTATTTCATCTTAAACTCCTTGTCAATAAGGATTTTATTTATTTTTAAAAAAATACTTGACAGCGAATCGGAAAAAGATTAATTGGTATGACATATTTATGAAACAGCGTGTCGGAAGCAATTGTTGACCAAATAAAACTCATTTTGATGTCACCAAACATAGAGGAGTAATTTGTATGAACAGACTGATCAAGCCGCTTATATGGATTGAAAACAGTATAGCTGTGTTCTCGATGGCAACTGTCTCACTGCTAGTTTTTGGCAATGTAATCTCAAGGTATGTCTTCAGCTATACCCCAATCTGGTCAGAAGAACTGTCACGCTTCCTGGTCGTCACCTCGATCTTCATCGGCGTGGCGATCGGAGTCAGAAAAAATCAGCATATCGGCGTCGATGCGCTGATCCGATTTATGCCGCACAAGCTGTTAGTGGTCTCCGAGGTTCTGCTGAACCTGATCGGCATCGTCGTTATCGGTGTTCTGGTCTTTAACAGTTTTGAATTCATTCAGCACACCAGGGAGTTCGAGCAGCTCTCACCCGCCATGCGTATCCCTATGTACATACCATACATCGCCATGCCGGTCGGTCTATCGCTCAGCATCATCCACTTCATCAATAACATTGTTAAACTTTTCACAAATCCTTCACAGGCCGAGTCGGCCATTCTTGCAAGTGAGCATGTTAAAGAGATTGTAATCGATGAAGATATGAACGCCGGGGGTAAACAGAAATGAACAGTATCATTGTCTTTGCAATCCTGGCGGGGCTTCTAGCCACCGGTACCCCGATCGCCGTGGCCATGGTTGGCACGGTCATGCTGTCGCTCCTCTTTTTCACTGACGTTCCGATGCTGGTTGTCATTCAGCAGATGTTCAACTCGGCTGATTCATTCACCCTGATGGCGATTCCGTTCTTCGTCCTCTCAGGCAACATCATGACCGCCGGCGGCATCTCCAAGCGACTGATCAGGGTTGCAACTGCCATGTTCGGCGGTATGTCGGGCGGTCTGGCGATTGCAGCCACCGCTGCCTGCGCCTTCTTTGCCGCTATCTCCGGTTCCTCCCCCGCCACAGTGGCCGCCATCGGTGCCATCATGATGCCGGCACTGATAAGGGCCAAGTATAACGACGCCTATTCCATAGGCATCGTAACTTCAGCCGGCTCACTTGGGATCATGATTCCCCCCTCAATCCCTATGGTGGTCTATGCCCTGGCAACAGGAGAGCCGATCGGCAAGCTCTTCATGGCTGGCGTTGTTCCCGGACTGATGACGGCGGCAGTATTTGCAATCATGTGCTATGTGGCGGCCAAACGTGGCGGCTTCGGGCAGGCTGACGGCGAGAGCAAGGCCGACTTTAAAGAGTTGGCTTCAGCCTTGAAGGATGGTTTGTGGGGCTTGATGATGCCTCTGATTGTCCTCGGCGGGATTTACACAGGAGTCTTTACGCCGACCGAAGCCGCAGCCGTGGCGGTCATCTACAGCGCCATCGTCGGCAGCTTTATCTACAGGGACATAAAACTGAAGGATTACATCGATATCCTGACCAATTCCGCCTCCGTTTCCGCCATGATCATGTTCATCATCATTTCGGCCAGCGCCTTCAGTTGGTATCTGACCAGCCAGGGAATCCCCCAGGATGTTGCCGGTTGGATCATCTCCGTTGCACCCGAGCCATGGATGTTCCTGGTAGCCGTAAACGTTCTGCTCCTGATCGTGGGATGTTTCATGGAGCCGAATTCGGCCATCCTGGTACTTGCGCCGCTCTTCTACCCGATCGTCATAAAGATGGGTATCGACCCGATCCATTTCGGAATCATCATGATCTTCAACCTGGAACTGGGGATGCTGACACCGCCGCTCGGACTGAACCTGTTCGTCGCCTCGGGAATGACCAAATTCCCCCTCGGTCGAGTGGTAAATGCCTGTATTCCATTTATCATTGCCATGTTCATCCTGCTGATAGTATACACCTATATTCCGATCTTCTCGACCTGGCTTCCCGAGCTGCTTTCAGCCGCTCCGGTAGCGACACCGCCGTAGGAACATTATCAACCACGCAGTACTAACCCACAGGAGGTAGAAAATGAACACATTTAAGAAAAGTCTGTTGTCTGGTCTGTTGCTCGCAACCGCAACCCTGGTTGCCGTCCCGGCTTTTGCCGCTCCCAAGTATTCCTTCAAGCTGGCTCACGTTATCACCGCCGGCACCCCGATCGATGTCGGCGCCAAGAAGTACGCCGAACTGGTGAGTCAGCGCACCAATGGTCAGGTTGAGATCAAGGTGTTCCCGGCAGGCCAGTTGGGTGGAGAACGCGCCATTATCGAGGGGGTACAGCTCGGCACCATCGAGATGTCTTTCACCACAACCGGTGCCATAGCCGGCTTCGCACCTGAATTTCAGGTACTCGACCTGCCGTTCCTCTTCCCTACCTACGAAGCCGCTTACACCTATCTTGACGGCGAGCAGGGGAAAAAACTGCTGGCACTGCTTGACCGCAAAGGAATCAATGGTGTTGTTTTTCTTGAAAACGGCTGGAGAAATTTTACCTCCAGCAAAAAATCGATAGCAGCTCCTACAGACATCAAAGGTCAAAAAATCCGCGTTATGGAAAGTCCGATGTATATGGGTCTGATCTCCACCATGGGGGGCAGCCCTACCCCGATGGCTTATCCGGAACTTCCGAATGCACTGCTGCAGAAGGTTATCGATGGCCAGGAAAACCCCTCCGTCAATATCTACTCTGCCAAAATGTATGAGTCGCAGCCATGGATGACACAATCTCAGCACACCTACAACGTCATGATCATGAAAGTAAACAAGAAGAAATGGAATGCCCTCCCTGCAGATATCAAAAAGATCATGGAAGACACTGCTGCTGAAGTCAGTGCTTTCCAGCGCAAACTGAATCGTGAGTGTGACGACGATTTTATCGCCAAACTAAAATCAAAAGGAATGAAGGTTCATGTGCTGACATCCGCTGAAAGAAACGTATTTGAAAAGGCGTTGCTGCCGATGTATGACAAAGGGCGTTCCGTCGCCGGAGCAACCTGGGTTGATGATGCGGTAAAATTCAGAAAAGATTGGGATGCCGGCAAATACAAGAAAGAAGAGCAGAAATACATTGCAGATTACAAAAAGATTTCTGTTCCGGTCAAAGAGACCATGGCCAACTTCAAGTAACCGCTTACTGCCTCATTGCGCGGCAGGGGTGCTTATACCCCTGCCGCTTCTTTTTAATCCATCGTAACACAAGTTTTTCAAAACGACGCATAATGTGGTATGGCTACACTTGATGCAAAATATTTTCAATACCATGAAAGTGTTTCAATGCAGAGTCTGGCTGGCTTATCTTTCCGATGACGAGCGTCGGATCCTCATAATGGCAGAAAATGGAAAATTTCGTACTCATAGCGACTTTTGTACTTACCGGTATGCTGTTCAGGCGCCTGGAGGCTTTTCCTCCGGAAACGGTCAGAGTTCTCAACATGTTTGCCCTCTACGTATCGCTGCCGGCAGTGATTCTGCTCAAGGTTCCGCAGATATCGTTCAGTGGAGATATTGCCGTTCCGATCACAATTGCCTGGGGAGCCCTGATCCTTTCGGCTGCAATGGTTCTGGCCGCAGCGCACTTTTTTGACTGGCCACGCTCCGCAGTCGGTGTGCTGCTTCTTGTTGTTCCGCTCGGAAACACCTCTTTCATGGGAGTGCCGATTATCCAGGCTTTTTTTGGCGAATCCGGTATTCAGCATCTTATCGTGTACGATCAGTTTGGCACCATGCTGATTTTTGCCACCTATGGCTCGCTGATACTGGCTCTGTATGGCAAGGAGGGTGTCGTCAGCGTTCAGGCGGTCGCCCGGCGTGTCCTTTTATTTCCTCCATCGGTAGCATTGGCGGTCGGCCTGGTACTCCTGCCCTGGAAGTATCCACTCCTGTTTGAAAAATTGTTACAGACCACCTCAAGCACCTTAACGCCACTGGTCATGACCGCAATCGGCTTTCAGTTGAATTTCAGGTTGAAACCGACACTGCGGGCTCCTCTCTGTCTCGGGCTTGCGTTGAAGCTCGTACTGGCACCACTGGCGGCTCTCCTCTTCTGCCGACTGTTAGCACTACAAGGTCTGGCGGTAGATGTCTCCATTATTGAGGCCGGTATGCCGCCTATGGTAACCGCCGGGGCACTCGCCGTTGTGGCAGGAATGGATGCAGAACTTTCAGCAGCACTCGTCGGACTCGGACTTCTCCTCGCCTTCGGCACACTGCCGCTGTTCTATTGGCTGGTGCAATTATGAAAACGAATGGGAGCAGACACGCTCCGTTATGAAGACCATTCAGGTTCGCGACGTCACTTTCGAATATGCCGTACCGGGGCAGACTCCCGATATTGTTAAAGTATTTGATCATCTGTCGCTCGACATCAGCAGTGGTGAATTCATCGTGTTGACGGGGGAGGATGGTTCCGGAAAATCAACTCTGACCAGGTTGCTCAATGGCTTGTTGCAACCAACCAGCGGAGTAATCCTGGTTGATGGTATGGATACCCAAGATCAGTCGTGCTGCTGGGAAATTCGCCGACGGGTCGGGGTTATTTTTCAGCAAACGGACAACCAGATCGTCGGGACTACTGTTGCGGAGGATGTTGCTTTTGGTCCGGAAAATCTGGGACTAGCCTCCGAAACTATCCGGGAGAGAGTTTATGATGCACTGCGGACCGTTGGCATGCATGATTCTGCTGACTGTGCACCGCATCTTTTGAATAGCGTTCAGCAGATAAAAGTTTCCATCGCTGCGCTTCTGGCCATGCAGCCATCTTGTATTGTTCTGGATCAGCCCATATCCGGACTCGATCCAGACGGTTACTCGGAGATCATACAACTGTTACAGCGACTCAACCGCGAAGCCGGATTAACTGTGCTGATAATGGCGCACACAACGGACGAGCATATTTCTGCCGACAGAATCATTAAGCTTTGCTGCGGGCAGATGGTAACTAACGGTGAGCCTCCGAGTCGCGCTTCGACATGCTGAACGCGCTGTCAAACGGTCGTTATAGCGCCGGTGCCTCGCTGCTGCACCGCTCTGATCCCCGAACAAAAATTATCCTGACCCTGTTGTTCACCCTGGTTGTTTTTGCCCTCCATGCGCCTGTGACACTGGTTCTGCTGCTCCTGCTCAGCTTCTGTATGGCTCAGTATGCCGGTAGACCGCTGCGCCACTCTCTGCGTGGCCTCAAGCCAATTGCCTATCTGGCTGCCTTTACGGCTTTTACACACATCCTGTTCGACGGCGGCCCGACGCTTGCGGAAAGCGGCATTCTCAGCCTCGTTTCCCACGATGGCGCCGAACGATCCCTGATGATGATTCTACGTCTTACCGTGGTGATTAACGGGACCTCGTTATTGACCGTCACGACAACGCCGCTTACTCTGACAGATGGGCTTCAGTGGCTGATGAAACCGTTACAGCGGATCGGTGTGCCGGTCGGCGAAATTGCCATGATGATGACTCTGTCACTCCGTTTCATGCCGGTAATTGCCGAAGAAGCGCAGAGGCTTATTGCCGAGCAATCGACCCGTTCACCGCATCATGCCGACCGCTCCCTGCTGCTGCGTGCCAAAAATTGTCTGCCGCTCGTGATGCCGCTGCTTGCGGGTGTTGTCAGCCGAGGCAACACCCTGGTAACAGCCATGGATGCCAGATGCTACGGAGCGTGCCGGGAGCGGACACGGATGCATCCCTTACTGTTTTCCCGAACTGACATACTGTGTGGCGGAGTAGTGCTGTTTTTATTACTGCTACTGCTGTATGTAGATACATTTTTAGCCTGAGTAGGGGCAAAAAATCTTTCCTGATTCGTTCTAACCTTCCGCTAACTCCCTTCTCCATGAGGGAGAAGGTGGCCGAAGGCGAAGGGGGAACTATTCCGCATAAACCGGGCATTTCCCCCTCACCCTAACCCTCTCCCTCATGGAGAGGGAACTATAACCTTTTTCCGGAGTTACATTATATGAGCAAAGCGACATTCAAAGGAGGCATCCACCTGGATGGACACAAGGAGTTGACGAGCGGCTTGCAGACGATACTGGCCCACCTTCCTGACCGGGTCTATATTCCTCTTTCCCAACATATCGGAGCGCCTTGTGTGCCGCTGGTCGTCGTTGGCGATCATGTCAAAAAGGGGCAGAAAATCGGTGTGGGTAAAGGGTTTGTTTCGGCCCCCATTCATGCCAGCGTCAGTGGAACTGTCGTTGCCATCGAGTTGATGGAGCACCCCGGCGGTAGTTTTGTCCCCTGTATCGTTATTGAAAATGACCGGAAAGAGGAGTGGGCTGACTCTGTGATACCCCGCAGTGACCCGGCCAGCCTGACACCGGATGAGTTGAGGACTATTATTCTGGAAGCTGGCATCGTCGGAAAGGGGGGGGCTACCTTCCCTTCCCATGTGAAATATGCTCCGGTGGAAGGGAGAGTCGTTGATACGGTGATACTTAACGGCGTGGAGTGTGAACCGTATCTGACCACCGATCATCGCCTGATGCTTGAGCGGTCTGAAAGTATTGTCGCCGGTCTCGGCTACATAATGCGCAGTGTTGGCTGCCTTCGAGGAATCATTGGTATTGAAGAGAACAAGATGGATGCCGTGGCGGTCATGGAGAAGGCTGCCGCAGGGGCAAAAAATATTTCCATTGTCGTGCTCAAAGAAAAATATCCGCAGGGCTCGGAAAAACATCTGATTTACGCCTGTACCGGTAGAGAGGTGCCGATCGGGGGGCTGCCGCTGGCAGTGGGGGTTATTGTCAATAACGTCGGCACCGCTACTGCTTTGGCTCGTGCGGTTGAGCTGGGGATACCGTTTATAGGGCGCAACGTGACCGTGAGCGGCCCAGGCGTTCTTAATCCTGCCAACTACCGGGTCAGAATCGGTACGCTTTTCAGTGAATTGATCAAGCAGAGCGGCGGGTATGTTGGTGAAGTTGAGAAGATCATCGCCGGTGGGCCGATGATGGGCAAGACCGTCTTTACCGACAACATTCCGGTGGTCAAAGGGACGTCCGGCATAATCGTTTTTACCAAGGCGGAGAGCCACAACAGAAAAGAGTTCTCCTGTGTCCGCTGTGCCAAATGTATCGACGCCTGCCCCGCGTTTCTCGAACCGACGTCACTGGCCAGGCTGGCCAAACGCAAGGCCTGGGAAGACACTGAGCGGGCCGATGTAATGAGCTGTATTGAATGCAGCTCCTGTGTCTATGCCTGCCCGGCGCAGATACCGTTGATTCAGCATATCCGCAGGGCAAAACAGGCCATACTGGCGGCAAAAGCCAGGAATTAATGGAGGAAGCATAAACAATGACCACCAGCAATGATCTTCTTGTCGTCACCTCTTCTCCGCATATCCACAGTCCGGACTCCGTCCCGAATGCCATGCGCGATGTGCTGATTGCCCTCTGCCCGACGCTTATTGCCGGACTTTATTTTTTCCGCCTGCCGGCGCTGCTGGTGATTCTCTCCTGCGTTATCAGTGCATATATTGCTGAAAGAGTCTGCCTGAAAGTTATGAAGAAGGCGCCGACCGGTGAAGGAAGCGCCATTATCACAGGATTGCTGCTGGCTTTCTGCGTTCCGCCGCACCTGCCGCTCTGGATGGCGGCGCTTGGGTCGATTTTTTCCATCGTCATTGCCAAACATCTCTTCGGCGGTCTCGGACAGAATATCTTTAATCCGGCGCTGATTGGCCGCGCCTTTCTGCTCGCTTCCTTTCCGGTCGCCATGACGACATGGAGCAGGCCGCTTGATGGCATAACCACCGCTACCCCGCTCGGCATTATGAAAGAGGCGACGGGACAGGCCCTCCCCTCGCTTGGTGAGCTTTTTCTCGGTTCCGTCAGCGGCAGTATCGGAGAAACCAGCGCCATTGCTGTTCTGCTCGGCGGGGCGTATCTGTTGTACCGGGGACATATTGACTGGCGCATACCGGGCACTTTTCTGGGGACTGTCTTTGTTCTGATGGCGATTGCCGGAGCGATCAAAGGTCAGGGACTCTGGTATCCGTTCTTTCACCTCTCTGCCGGAGGCCTGTTTCTGGGGGCTTTTTTCATGGCAACAGACTGGGTGACTTCACCGGTAACGAAACTGGGGAGGATACTTTTCGGTATCGGTTGCGGCATGCTGGTGGTGCTGATCCGTCTCAAGGGGGGATATCCGGAGGGTGTTGCCTACTCGATTCTGCTCATGAATGTCGTGACGCCGCTGATAGACCGCTATACGAGATCACGGGTCTTCGGGGGGGTAAAGAGCCATGCGTGATATTATCAAGCTGTCGATTTTTCTCCTGATCGTCGCCGGTGTTTCCGGTGCCGGTCTCAGTTACGTCAACGACCTGACAAGCCCGCTGATTGAGAAGCAGATCCTCCAGAACAAGATTGACAGTTTCAAGGAGGTCTACCCCCAGGCGGACAAAGTGGAAAATGAATCTGCCGCCTGGCTGAGAGATCCGTATGACCAGACGCTAATAGAGGTCAACATTGCCTATCGCAACGGTGCGCCTGTCGGCATTATTTATGCCGTTGAAACAAAAGGGTACAGCGGTCCTATCAGCAGCCTGGTCGGCTTTGATATTGCCTCGCTGAAAATTACCGCGATCAAGGTGCTGAGTCAGCGGGAGACTCCGGGATTGGGTGCGAAAGCCAAAGAGAACTTTTTTCAGGATCGGTATAAAAACAAAAACAGCACAGTTCCCCTGGAAGTAACAACAACGGCGCCGACCAAAGAGCATCAGATCCAGGCAATAACCGCCTCAACCATTACCTCGAAGGCTGTTACCAAAGGCGTCAACGCCGCACGGGAGCATTTTATCGCGCACTTTGTCAAGGGGAAGTAACAGAAGGACGTGTTGCGTGAAACAAACGATTGTACCGATTGCCCTCGGCTTATGATCATGAACGTACTTTTTGGAGGTTTGCACGATGAGTTTAGTCGATGAATTTAATAAAGGGATCATCAAGGAAAACCCGCTTTTCCGACTGATGCTGGGGTGCTGTCCTTCGCTTGCAATTACCACCTCCGTGGAAAACGGACTAGGCATGGGGGCAGCCTTTACCGCTGTCCTGATTGCGTCCAACATTGCGATATCCGCCATGAGGAGCATCATCCCGGACAACGTCAGAATTCCGGTCTACGTTGTTATTATCGCCTCATTTGTCACCATGATCGACCAGTTGATGCATGCCTTTACCCCGGCACTCTACACGGCGCTCGGTATTTTTATCCCGCTGATCGTTGTCAACTGCATTATCCTCGGGCGCGCCGAGGCTTTTGCCAATAAAAACCCGGTAATTCCGTCGATTTTTGATGCTCTTGGCATGGGAGTCGGCTTCACCCTGGCCCTGGTGCTGGTCAGCGCCTGTAGAGAAGTACTCGGCGCCGGCACCTTTTACGGCATTCCGGTTCTTCCCGAAAGTGCCCCGGCCATCCTGATGATACTTCCTCCCGGTGGCTTCATCACCCTTGGCTGTCTGCTCGGCCTCATGAACAAACTCCAGAAAAAAACGGCATAGCAAAGGAGAAAGCAAGCGATGCAGGAATATTTCATCATCATTATCAGCGCCGTGCTGATCAACAATATCGTCCTTTCACAGTTTTTGGGGATTTGCCCCTTTCTGGGAGTTTCCAAAAAACTGAGCGCCTCACTTGGCATGGGCGGTGCGGTCTCTTTTGTGCTGGTGCTCGCCGGAGCGCTGACCTGGGCGGTTCAGGTCTACCTGCTCAATCCGTTCAAGATCGGTTACCTGCAGACAATCGCCTTCATCCTGATCATCGCAGCTCTGGTGCAGTTTGTCGAAATGGTCATGAAGAAGTACAGCCCCCCGCTCTATAAGGCGCTCGGCATCTATCTGCCGCTGATTACCACCAACTGCGCCGTTCTGGGAGTGGCCATCATTAATATTCAGAAGGAATATACCTTCGCCAAAGTCATGGTACACAGCCTCAGTCATGCCGCAGGCTTTACCCTGGCACTGGTGCTCATGTCCGGAATCCGGGAGCGTATGGAAGATGCCGATATTCCGGAAAGCATGCAGGGGACGCCGATTGCACTGGTGATAGCAGCGTTGATGTCAATGGCGTTCCTCGGTTTTTCAGGTTTGATTTAAGAGACTGCTTATTTTGGAGGTATAAATGCTGGTTGCCGTTGTTACTCTGGCGACAATGGGGGCGATCTTTGGGATCATCCTTGGTATAGCCGCGAAAAAATTCGCTGTTGAAGTTGATCCACGGGTGGAAGATCTGCTGAAAGTCATGCCGGGGGCAAACTGCGGTGCCTGCGGTCAACCGGGGTGCGCCGCATTTGCCGAGGCGATTGTGGCGGGCACCGTCAAGCCGAGTGCCTGTTCACCCGGCGGCGCTTCACTCTATGAAAAAATCGCCGCGATCATGGGGACGGAAGTCTCAGCATATCAAGAACGGCAGGTTGCCCAACTGCTCTGTCAGGGAGACAATACCCATACCAGGATGTTGTACCGTTATGAAGGTGTCAATAATTGTCACGCAGCCCTGGTCAACTTTAAAGGGCCGAAGGCCTGTAACTTCGGCTGCGTCATGCAGGGGTCCTGCGCACAGGTCTGCCCGTTCGGGGCGATTCAGATGGGAGCCAACGGTCTGCCGGTTGTCGATTATTACCGCTGTACTGGCTGCAACAATTGTGTTGTGGAGTGTCCGCTACAGCTCTACAAACTGGTCGGTGCTTCGCATCTGGTCAACGTCCGCTGCGTCAATACGGAAAAGGGCAAAGATGCCAAGGCCAACTGCTCCACCGCCTGCATCAAGTGCAAAATCTGTGAAAAAAACTGCCCGGAAGATGCCGTACACGTTGTGGCACAGGGAGATGGTACTGTCGCCCTGATTGATTATGAAAAATGTACCAACTGCGGCATCTGTGCCGCCAAGTGTCCAACAAAGGCGATCGATAAAATCATGCCGCTCTCCGAAGAGGTCATTCTTGAGGTCGGTGAAGTTCCGACACCTGGATGCACTCATTGTGGAGTCTGCCCACCACAATGACGAGGAGAACCATTTTCCTGATTGCAGCGCTTGTTCTCATCGGCGGGCTTGCATTATTTCAGTATTCACGCCGGCTTCAGGAATACCGCAGCGACCAGTTTTTGATGGATACGCTGGTCAGCATCACGGTGTACGGAAAGAATCAGGAATTGCTACGGAAAGCGGTGGCTGCGGCATACGCTGAAATGCGCCGGATAGCCGAATTGGCAGATGGTTTTCCGCAACCGGGGACGGCGGCCTGGCGCAACAGTGATATCTGCCGCATTAACTATCAGGCCGGAAAATCTCCGATCCCTGTTGATGACGACACTCTCGCAATGCTGCTGCTGGCACAAAAATATTCCCGGCTGAGCAACGGAGCTTTTGATGTTACTGTTGGACCGCTGATGGAGTTGTGGGGATTTGGCGGGAACAATCCACATCTGCCGCCGCCAGAACAGATTCGTGCGGCACTCACGTTAGTCAACAGCGCAGATATGATTGTCAATGAGCAGGATCGTACGGTATTCCTGCGCAGAACCGGCATGAAGCTGGACCTGGGAGCGGTAGCAAAAGGGTATGCGACGGAAAAAGCAGCCCGGGTGCTTGCACAACATGGCATAGACAAGGCTCTTATTGATGCGGGGGGAAATATCAGGGTCATTGGCCGAAACAGTCGTAATTCTCCCTGGAAAATCGGTATCAAAGATCCGCGTAAATCTGACGCTATTGTCGCCATCCTCCCACTGGTTGACACCTCGGCAGTAACTTCGGCTGATTATTACCGCGCGTTTGAAGAGCAGGGAAAACGCTACCACCATATCCTGAACCCCCGCACCGGCTATCCTGCAACCCACACCATCAGTGCCACGGTCATAACAACAGATGCCGGTCTGGCTGATATTCTTTCCACTGTTTTCTTTGTTCTGCCGGCTGAAAAATCTCTGGAGCTCGCGGCGACACTACCGGGAGTGGAACTTTTTCTTGTCACCGCTGATCGACGTATCAGACATTCCGCAACATTAGGCGGCATAATTGAAGTGCTGCAGGAGGAAACATATCGCTATGACCAGAGGCGATAAATATCTGCTTGCCGGACTGCTGCTGTTTTCCCTGTTTTCTTTGGCGGCACTTTACAGCCGGTTTTCCCCTTTTTCAGGATCAACGAAAGCAACTCAGGCGGTTATTTCTCTGCAGGGTAAGGTTATCAAGAAGATTCCGCTGCCACTCCCGGCCCGCTCTTCATTTACCGTACAGGGAGTGCTTGGCCCGTCAACCGTGGCGGTCGAGGGAGGACGGGTGCGCATGCAGGAAGCTCCCTGTGCCGGCCGAATCTGTGTCAACCAGGGATGGATTAGGCATCCGGGCCAATCGATCGCATGTGTGCCGGGGGAAATTTTAATCCGTATTGAAGGCACGACTTCGCTGGACGGCGTGACCCGCTGATGACATTCGGAACGCGCCGCATGGTCTTTCTCTCCCTGCTGGTTTCACTGGCAACAGCCATGCATCTCGTTGAGGCACTACTGCCGCTGCCATTGCCTATACCGGGAGTAAAGCTCGGTCTGGCTAACATAGTAACCCTGCTGGCGATATATCTGTATGGTCTGCGGGATGGTTTGATCGTGGCGTTAATGCGGGTTTTGCTCGGATCGCTGCTCAGCGGCATGTTTCTGTCGCCCGGCTTTGTCCTTGGTGTCAGCGGAGCGATCTTCAGTACCTTGTTAATGTCGTCGCTCTTAAAGCGCACTGCCTGCTTCAGCATGATCGGCATCAGCATGGCCGGTGCCGTAGCGCACAACATCGGGCAACTGCTGGCAGCCTCGCTGCTGCTGCAGAGTACAGCTCTCCTGTTTTATCTGCCACTGCTTCTGCTGGCCGGCATACCTTCGGGCATTTTTACCGGCTATCTTTTGAATTCACTCCTGCTGCACCATAAAAAAACAGGTATCCTCAGCGATTTTTTTGAGCAAAACAGTTTTAATGACCGACGAAACTAATTCCACGTTCAATGACATTCTGAAGCTCGCGCACATTGCCGGGCTAGCCGTATAATTCCATCAAACGGAGCGCTTCCGGCGTTATGCCGATAACACGCCGAAGTGCTACCCTGAAGCTCCGCGTCCCGAACCATAACGCGGAGCGTGGGAGCGAGGAAAACTACCGATTTAAATAAATTATTTCGTTAGGTTTTCCAGTAACTTTGTATGTTGAGCGCAACCGGGGCGAATATTCATCTGGTTACCTCGTGAAGAAGTTGGGTGTTTGATTGTTTTTTACCAGCAAGCCTTTCCTCAATTGCTTTTTTTCCCGCTTGATTTAGTAGTAGGAATAAATCAGAAAGTTCGCACGCCAAAAGAATACGCTCTCCCGGAGTCAGTTTTTTTCCTCTTCTCGACGTTCATCCCGGATTTGTTGCATGAGCTGTGAATGTGACATGGCCTGTGCCTCCTGCATATTTCCTGCTTACACTAATCAACATTGATTACTATGGGTATTGCCCACTTTCCCCGCTTTGTGATATGTTTGCGCTTGGGAGGAACAAAACCATGTTGCTGCAAACCGATACCAGACGCCGTATAACTCTACCACCTGCAATCGGGATCAAGGCGGGTGAT
>CAYQMO010000075.1:0-16436 GCA_964418315.1 uncultured Geobacter sp.
CCTGACCGGTTTTTTGTCACTCCCCTTTCGGACAGCACCATTACCGGCACTTCTGGCGAGATAACCGCTTCGTCAATCACAACGGGAAGCGCAGTACAGTGGTCGTCATTCAGGCAGTTATTCAACTTCAACACGCAGAGCATATATCAACATGATACGCGCAGCAGCGTAACCATGACCGTTAAGGTTAAAACTACGCTGGAAGTTGTACGCTAGGAGTGCTCTTAACGCAGAGCACTCCATTCTCCAGTTCCACCGTCAACGTTCCCCCTTCAATCACACTGCCGCCGATAATGGCCCGTGCAATCCGGGTCTCCAGTTCGCGCTGCAGATAGCGCTTGAGCGGCCTGGCACCATAAACCGGATCATAGCCCGCTTTGGCAATAAATTTAAGAGCTTCCTTGCTAATCTCAAGTGTTATACGTTGATCTTTCAGCCGATGCTTGAGCTGTTCAGCAAGAAGATCAGCAATTTTCATTACCTCATCAATATGTAGTGGCTTAAATAGCACAATATCATCGACCCGATTTAAAAACTCGGGGCGAAAGCAGACTTTCAGTTCATTCATGACGCTTTTGCGTGCGTCTTCCCGGATGTCACCACTCGCGGTGATTCCCTCGAGCAGATACGCAGAGCCGATATTTGAGGTCATAATGATGACCGTATTTTTGAAACTGACCGTGCGACCATGGCTGTCAGTGACCCGGCCATCGTCAAGAATCTGCAGGAGGATATTGAACACGTCCGGGTGAGCCTTTTCGATTTCATCAAAAAGCAGGACGCTGTAAGGTTTGCGCCGTACCGCCTCGGTCAACTGCCCCCCCTCCTCGTAGCCAACATAGCCGGGGGGGGCGCCAATAAGACGGGAGACGGCAAACTTTTCCATGTACTCGGACATGTCGATCCGCACCATGTTTTCTTCTGAATCAAAGAGCGCTTCGGCGAGGGTGCGCGCCAGTTCTGTTTTGCCGACACCGGTAGGGCCAAGGAAAATGAAGGAGCCGATCGGACGACGCGGATCCTTGATGCCGGAGCGGGCACGGAGTACGGCGTCAGATACCAGTTGCACCGCCTCATCCTGACCGATAACCCGCTGATGGAGAATATCCTCCAGGCGCAGCAGTTTTTCACGCTCACCTTCCACCAATCTGAGCACCGGTATCCCGGTCCAATGGGCAACAATTTCTGCTATTTCATCCTCAGTGACCTCTTCGCGCAGCAGCTTCTGCCCCCCCTGATTCATGCTCAAGGCGGCTTCTTCATTTTTCAGAGCGGTCTCAAGTCCCGGGAGTTCGGAGTATTTCAGTCTGGAAGCCTGCTCAAGATTTCCGGATCTCTCAGCCTGTTCAATTTCTCGGCGGGTCTTATCAAGTTGCTCGCGCAATCCTTGTACCCGCTGAATCGCTATTTTTTCAGAATCATAACGTGCCCGCATGCTGTTTGCTTTTTCGCGGTCGTCGGCCAAATCCCTGCGCAGTACCTCCAACCGCTCTTTACTCGCCTTGTCCTTCTCTTTCTTGAGGGCGACCTCTTCAATTTCGAGCTGCATCACCCTGCGTGAAATGGCGTCCAATTCAGATGGCAGCGAGTCAATTTCAGTGCGAAGCATGGCACACGCCTCATCCACAAGGTCAATCGCTTTATCTGGCAGAAATCGCTCGGTTATATAGCGGTTGGAGAGGGTGGCCGCCGCTACCAGGGCGTTGTCCTGAATGCGGACGCCGTGATGAATTTCAAAGCGCTCTCGCAAGCCGCGCAGGATCGACACAGTGTCCTCAACGGTCGGTTGCTCGACTAGAACCGGCTGAAACCGGCGTTCAAGTGCTGCGTCTTTTTCGATATTCTGCCGGTACTCATCGAGTGTGGTCGCACCGATACAGTGCAGTTCACCACGGGCAAGCATGGGTTTGAGCATGTTACCGGCGTCCATGGAACCTTCGGCCTTGCCTGCGCCAACGATGGTGTGCAGCTCATCTATAAAAAGGATTATCTGGCCATTGGCCTCTTTTACTTCATTCAACACCGCTTTCAGACGTTCCTCAAACTCGCCACGATACTTTGCACCTGCTATCAGGGCACCCATATCGAGAGCGAAGATGATTTTGTCCTTCAATCCTTCCGGTACATCCCCACGCACAATGCGCTGGGCTAAACCCTCTACTATTGCGGTTTTCCCAACCCCCGGTTCACCGATCAACACAGGGTTATTCTTGGTCTTGCGCGATAATACCCGAATCACGCGACGTACTTCCTCATCCCGCCCGATAACCGGATCAAGCTTATCGCTTTGAGCCATTTTCACCAGGTCACGACCATATTTTTCAAGTGCTTCGTAGGTTGCCTCAGGGTTGGCACTCTGTACCCGCTGGCTACCGCGCACTTCTGTCAATGTTTTTAGAAAACGTTCGTGAGTAACTCCGGCCTGTTTCAGTATTTTTCCGGCAGGGACCTTTTCATCCTCTGCCAGAAGAGCCATAAATAGATGCTCAACCGAGACATACTCGTCTTTCAACCGCTTCGCCTCATTTTCGGCAGCAACCAGAATACGTGATAACCGCTGTGAAACATATATTTTACCAGCCTCCGCGCCGGGGCCTGACACTCGTGCGATGCGATCAAGCAACGCTGCAACCTCATTCTTGACAAGCTCCGGGCGGATGTCCATGCGTTGCAGAAGGCGGGGAACCAGGCCATCCGGCTGGTCCAGCAGAGCCCAGAGGAGATGTTCGCCGTCAACCTCGACATGGCCAAATGAAACGGCTTTGTTTTGTGCCTCGGTGAATGCTTCCTGAGATTTTTGTGTCAGCTTGTTGAAATCCATAACGTGCCTCTTATGCTGCGAAATTTCTGATCTTCTGTAGATAGAGGTAATCACGAAACAGCCGGAAGTCAAGACATGGTCTTGATCGGTTATTTGTCGAAACAACAGTCGACGTTCAGTTAGGGTGACAGCCTTTCCCAAGTCACTCACCTTCAAGTGCCATCTATGCCTGCAGCAACAAAATTCCCTTGAAGTAACCTTGACAATAACAAGGTCGCTGATTATCTTGGCACTGTTAGCACTCCTAAGTCGCGAGTGCTATTCTTTTGGGGTATTGCATGGATATTGAACTCACTCCTCGCAGCAGACAGATACTTGAAGCTATCGTTGAGGACTACATAGCTACCGCAGAGCCGGTTGGGAGCAGTGCCGTTGCGCGTCGTCATGCATTGACTCTGTCATCGGCTACCGTGCGTAATGTAATGGCCAATCTCGAAGAGATGGGCCTCTTGACCTCTCCGCACACCTCGGCCGGCCGGATCCCGACGGAAAAAGCGTACCGCCTGTATGTAGATTCGCTGATTGCATTACGTCAAGTCAGCCGTGAAGAAAAGCGTCAGATTATCAGTCACTGCCGTAAGGCAGGCGTTGGTATTTCCGGTATATTGAAAGAGACCAGCCGGACGTTGTCACAGCTTTCAAACTATATGGGCATTGTTATTGCCCCCAGTTTTACCGCCGATGTATTTCGCCATATCGAATTTATCCGCATCGGGCAGCGGAAAATCCTTGCCATACTGGTTTCCAGTAAAGGGGCGCTGCAGAATCGCCTGATTGAGACCGATGACGATTATGGTTCAGAAGAGCTCATCAGGATGGGCAACTACCTGAATGATAAAATGCAGGGTTTGACGATAAATCAGGTACGTGAGCAGATTCTTGAGGAGATGGCGTCGGAAAAAGCGCAGTACGATGTACTCCTGGCACGAGCCCTGAAAATCAGCGAACAGGCTGTGCGGGCGGATGGTGATGAAATCTTTATTGAGGGACAGGCTCGCATCCTTGATCAACCGGAGTTCAGTGATGCCGGGCGGATGAAGGAAATATACCAGGCTTTTGAACAGAAGGGGCTGCTTGTGCAGCTTCTCTCCCGCTGTATGACGGCGGAAGGCGTGCAGATTTACATCGGAGCGGAAACATCGCTCAGTCAGTCAGCCGGTGTCAGCCTCATTACCTCCCGTTTTGTCACCAGCAGCAACACAGTCGGGATGCTCGGAGTAATCGGCCCGACTCGTATGGGATACTCAAGCGTGATACCGATAGTCGATTATACCGCCAGAATGGTCAGTAAACTGTTAAGTGAAGTATAATGCCAACAAGGTAAAAGGGATCTTATTTATGGAAGCAAAAGATATTGTAGATAAATCGATACATGATGCTCCGGACGAAGAAGCCGCAGCTCCTGAAACCGCCGAACCGGGGAAGGAGTTGACTCTTGAAGAGCAACTAGCTGCCAAGGAAAAAGAAGCGCGTGAAAACTGGGATCGCTTTCTACGCGAAAGAGCTGATCTGGAAAATTATCGCAAGCGGGTAGGGCGTGAAAAGGAAGAGTTGCTAAATTATGGCAATAAATCACTGCTCGAAGAGATTCTGCCGATCATCGACAACCTTGAGCGTGCCCTTTCCCACGCTTCTGAAGAAAGCCAGGTGGCAGTTGTTGAAGGGATCCGCTTAACTCACGCCATGCTGTTGACGACACTGAAAAAGTTCAGCGTGACTCCGATTGAATCGGTAGGAGCCATGTTTGATTCTGCTTTTCATCAGGCGATGGCTCAGGTGCCGACAGATCAGTACGAACCAAATACAGTCGTTGAAGAGTACCAGAAGGGGTACATGTTGAAAGAGCGGCTACTGCGCCCGGCTATGGTGACCGTTGCGACACCGGTAAAATAATTTCTTACAGACCTTGTTTTTTATAATAACGATGAATATCCTGTATACAGAGTAACTAAAAAGGAGGACAACACGTCATGAGTAAAGTAATTGGAATCGATCTCGGAACAACCAACTCTTGTGTATCAATTATGGAGGGTGGTGAGCCGATAGTTATAGCCAACTCTGAAGGGGGGCGCACCACACCTTCAATGGTTGCCATTTCTGACAGCGGTGAACGACTGGTAGGACAGCAGGCTAAACGTCAGGCTGTTACCAACCCTGAAAACACCCTGTACGCCATAAAGCGTCTTATCGGTCGCAAGTTTGATTCGGAAGCGGTGCGTAAAGACATCGCAATTTCTCCCTTCAAGATTGTCAAGGCTGACAATGGCGATGCCTGGGTAGAGGTGCGTAACAAGCGCTATTCTGCTCCGGAAATTTCAGCGATGATCCTGCAGAAAATGAAAAAAACTGCCGAAGATTATCTGGGCACAACTGTTACCGACGCAGTTATTACCGTGCCGGCCTACTTTGATGATTCCCAGCGCCAGGCGACCAAGGATGCCGGTAAAATTGCCGGTCTGAACGTATTGCGTATTATTAACGAGCCGACTGCGGCTGCATTGGCATACGGCCTGGACAAGAAAAAAGACGAGAAAATTGCCGTATTTGACTTAGGTGGCGGTACGTTTGATGTCTCGATTCTTGAGCTCGGTGATGGCGTTTTTGAAGTTAAATCGACCAACGGCGATACTTTTCTGGGTGGCGAAGACTTTGACCAGTTAATTATCGACTGGATTGCTGATGAATTTAAAAAAGATCAGGGTATCAATCTTCGTGGCGATAAAATGGCTCTGCAGCGTCTCAAAGAGGCCGCCGAAAAAGCCAAATGCGAACTTTCCAGCTCCGTTGAAACCGATATAAACCTTCCGTTCATCACCGCCGATGCTAATGGCCCGAAACATCTGACACTTAAACTTACCCGTGCAAAATTGGAGTCTATCTGTGCCAGTCTGCTGGCAAAACTTGAAGGTCCTTGCCGTACCGCCATGAAGGATGCCGGCTTGAATGCCAGCCAGATAAATGAAGTTATTCTGGTCGGCGGGATGACACGTATGCCGGCAGTTCAGAAATGCGTGGAAGATATTTTTGGTAAAGTCCCGAATAAAGGCGTTAACCCGGATGAAGTTGTTGCCATCGGCGCAGGTATTCAGGGTGGCGTTCTGAGAGGTGACGTCAAGGATGTGCTGCTGCTGGACGTTACTCCGCTCTCGCTCGGCATCGAGACGCTTGGCAGCGTTATGACAAAGTTGATTGAGAAAAATACCACGATCCCCTGCCGCAAGAGCCAGGTCTTTTCAACTGCTGCTGACAACCAGCCTGCAGTATCGATACACGTTCTGCAGGGTGAACGTGAAATGGCACGCGACAACAAGACGCTCGGCAACTTTGAACTGTCCGGTATTCCTTCTGCGCCGCGCGGCATGCCGCAGATAGAAGTAACTTTTGACATCGATGCCAACGGTATAGTGCATGTTTCCGCCAAGGATCTTGGTACCGGTAAGGAACAGTCGATCAGTATCACCGCATCGTCCGGACTTTCCAAGGAAGAGATCGACAAGATGGTTCGTGACGCTGAGATGCATGCTGATGAGGATAAGAAAAAACGTGATGCGATCGAAGCGCGTAATCATGCCGACAGTATGGTATACAGTACCGAGAAATCGTTGAAAGAGCATGGTGATAAAATAGATGCGGTAGAAAAAGGGAACATCGAAAACAAACTTGCAGAGCTGAAAAAGCTGATGGAAGGCGAAGACGCAGAGGCGATTAAGAAGGGTACTGACGAACTTGCTCAGGCGTCCCACAAGCTGGCTGAAGTGATGTATGCCAAGAAAGAGGGGGCTGGAGGTGACGCTGCCGCTGGCGCAGAACATGCCGGTTCGGCAAAACCGAAGGATGACAAGGTTGTTGATGCTGATTTCGAAGAGGTAAAGGAAGAGAAAAAATAGTCCCGGATACGTTACCGGTTCAGCACAGTAGGGACGGGTTTTACAACCGCCCCTACACTCTTTTCAAGATATAAAGGAACTTATTGTGGCAAACGGCGAGAAACGTGATTATTACGAAGTACTTGGGGTACATCGCAACGCTTCTGAAACTGAGATTAAAAAGGCATTCCGGAAGGTAGCTATTCAGCACCACCCCGACAAAAACCCGGGCGACAAGGCTGCCGAGGATCGCTTTAAAGAGGCTACAGAGGCATATGAGGTGCTTTCCGATCCGCAGAAGCGTGCCCAGTATGATCAATATGGCCATGCCGGCGTTTCCGGACCAGGTGGTTTTTCCTCCGGAGGTTTTGGTGCCGGCACCCCTTTTGGTGATATTTTTGGCGATATCTTTGGCGATATTTTTGGCGGTGGGGGTGGTGGTCGTGGTCGCAGCCAGGGGCGACGAGGCGACGACCTGCTGTATAACATGGAAATCAGCTTCGAAGAGGCTGCTTTTGGTGTCGAAAAGAAAATTGAAGTCCCTTTTGCCAAACGCTGCGCCGGTTGCAATGGTTCCGGATCAAAGCCGGGTACAGACCCGAAAGTTTGTCCAACCTGTCGCGGAGCCGGTCAGGTGAGATATCAGCAGGGTTTTTTCAGCGTCAGCAAAACCTGTGGTCAGTGCAATGGTGAAGGAAAAGTTGTTGAAAATCCCTGTCCCGAATGTCGAGGCAAGGGGAGTACAAAAGAGACAAAAACACTCTCAGTCAAAATTCCAGGTGGAGTTGATACCGGATCACGGCTAAAGGTGACAGGAGAGGGCGGTCAAGGTAAAGGTGGCCCTAACGGCGATTTGTATGTCGCGATTAATGTTAAGGAACATCCGATTTTTCAGCGTGAGGAGAATAACGTAGTCTGTGAAATACCGATCAGTTTCATTCAGGCTTCGCTCGGGTGTGAACTTGAAGTTCCGACGCTGGATGGCAAAGTTGCCATGAAAATTCCTGATGGGACTCAGTCCGGTAAAATATATCGCCTCAAGGGGAAGGGGATACCATCACTTCAGGGGTACGGTCGTGGCGATCAGTTGGTCGTAGTCCGGATTGAAACTCCAACCAATCTCAACAAAAGGCAGAAAGAGCTGCTGGAGGAATTTGCCAGAATCAGCGGTGAGGACGTCCACCCTCTTAAAAAAGGATTCCTGGACAAGGTGATGGATTTTATCAGTTGATTTTGAGAGGCCGTTCATGGAGAAGCAGCAATTAATTGAAAAAGCCGCTGAAGCTCTGCGCCCGTTTGAAACAAGCAATTTGGTTGATACGATGCGGCACCTCTCATTCAACGGGCTGTTTGCTCACCCTGTAATCCTCATTCTGTTAGTTGTGATATTTTTTTTCGGAGTTATTAAACGATCCAAGACGATTCTGCTTAGTCTGTTTGCGTTTTTCTGTATTGCACTGATTATACGCTTTGCCATGCCTGTTGCAGGTGAAGGCCTTTCGTTTCAGTCTGCGATGCCGTTTGTCGGCGGCGGTCTCCTGGTGGGCGGTGTAGTTATCTATTTTTCACTTATTAAATGCGACTAGCTGGTAACAGGATTATAACGATGAAAATTGATAAGAAAGATTGGTATTTTATAGCGGTTATTGTGGTAGTCCTGGGGATTTTTATTGCCATCACCGGCAAAGAGAAAACGACACTGGTTCCTAATAATCCAATGCATAAGCCATCATACGATGCTGCATTTAAAAATGCACCAGAACCAGATGCATCGCTCTTTAAACGGGCTTTTTTTAAACCGGACAAGAAAGGTGCCGAGGTTTTCTGTGAGCCGTGCCATAAAGAAAAAGGGGTGCTGTTTCCGCCAAACCATCCTGCCAAAAACCGCTGTCTCTTCTGTCACAAACTTAAAAGGTAGCGCGAACCCGCTATTACAAATCAACCGCTATACGAAGCATACAATTGCTTGACACGCACCAGATAGTCGCGTGTTTCGCGTGGAAGATGCTCCGGTCGTTTATCTACATTGCCCGGACCCCAGTTATAAGCGGCTAAAGCAGCATCTACATTGCCATTGTATCGTTGCAGCATATCCTTGAGGAAACGGGTACCTGCCATTACATTCTGTTCCGGATCAAATGAGTCACTGACTCCAAGGGAGCGTGCCGTCGCCGGCATAAGCTGCATCAGCCCGCGTGCACCGGCACTTGACACCGCCTGCGGGTTGAAGTTGCTTTCAGTTTTGATGACCGCTTTTATAAGCCCGGCGTCAACTCCATATTTTTGGGACGCCTCAGCAATAAGAGGGTCAAGCCATGACGAAATATTGCCTTGTACTTTGGATGTCTTTACAGCGGATGAATTATCAGGCTGGCCGCCCGTAACATCCTTTTGTTGTAACTGGGTAGGTTGTGATGGAAGGGGGGAGAGCTCTTCGCCTGCTGCCAGATTGGCGCGATAGGCATCTAAATACGCCTGTATTAAAGGAAGTTTTGATGTGCCGGTGGAAACTGCAGCATTTACCGGGTAATCGCCACCAAGAGAGAGTGAACTCTCCAGCATTTGCATGGTGAGGGATTGCGCCAACTCTTTGGCCTTGACTGTAGCGGTAGAAACCGGAGTATTTCCGCCATCAAGCACCTTATCTAATTTGTCTGCAAAGGCTCCCCCCGACGGGATATTATTGGCGTCAGTATTTAGCCGGGGTGGAGTCAAAGATGCCAATAATGAAAGGTTGTCTAATGTTAGTGACATAAAATCACTCCCCGCTAAAGGACATATTTTTTTTCTTCAGCTTTTCAATCAGAGTAGTTCGCTTCAAATTCAGGAGCAACGCTGCTTCCTTTTTATTTCCCCCTGAACGGGAAAGTGCCTGCATGATAAGGTTGTTTTCAAAATCTTCAACGGCAGAGTTAAGACAAATCCCACCATCGGGAAGTACGTCGTCAGCCGGTGGCACAAAAGTCTGAACTGGTGCGGAGCAAAAACCTTTCCCGGAAAGATATTTCTCAGGCAGATCCTCTGGAACAATCAGACCGCTCCCTTTCAGAATCACAAGCCGTTCAACCAGATTCTCCAGCTCTCTGACATTTCCAGGCCATTCATAATTGCAGAGAATATCGAGCGAATCACGGGAAAATCCTTTTACTGAGTGACGTTTATCTACATTAAAACGAGTCAGAAACGTATGAATCAGAACCGGAATATCTTCTTTCCGCTCGCGAAGCGGCGGGATAGTGATAGGAATAACCGACAACCGGTAATACAGGTCTTCACGAAAATCCTGACTTGCGACCAATTCTTCAAGATTCTTATTTGTTGCTGCAACGATGCGAACATCGACTTTCTGTGATTTAGACGCCCCTACCGGCTCAAATTCCCTGTTTTGGAGAACCCTCAAAAGTTTTACCTGTAAATTGGCTTTCATATCGCCAATTTCATCAAGGAACAAAGTGCCCTTGTCAGCTATTTCAAAACGACCGGCACGGTTGGCATACGCGCCGGTGAACGAACCCTTGACATGACCGAACAGTTCACTTTCAAGCAAGTCGTCTGGAATTGCAGCACAATTTACCGGAACAAACTTTTTTTCCTGCCTGTCGCTTAATTGATGAATAGCTCTTGCTGCAAGTTCTTTGCCAGTTCCGGATTCGCCTTGGATCAGGACGGTTGCATTCGAAGCTGCAACCTTTATAATCATTTCAAACAGTGACTGCAACGGAGCGCTTGAACCTATCATCGTTGAAGAAAGAAGCTGTTTTTGAACAGATCCTTCGGTCGAACGGTCGTACATTATCATGGATTGATGCTCGCGTGCTCGCATCACAAGGCTTTCAAGTTCATCCAGATTCAACGGCTTCGGAAGAGTAAAGATGTTGTCGCTGGAGGAGTTTATAAAATCTGAACCTGACGCATCTCCATAACCTATAAGCACAAGCAGCGGGTTGCGATCTAATATGCGCTCTTTAAAATCGGGAGCAACTACCTGTAGATAAGATAAATCTGCTAAGACAATATTGACGTTCTTTTTTTGAATAGTGTCAAAAAAAGACGAATTACCATCTGCAACCGTAATGTTATACCCCTGATAAGTCAAAAAAGCCGACACGAGATCGCGAGTTTTGACATTTTTGTCAGCAATATAAATAGAACCGTTCTCGACCATTCGCTGCAAACTCCTTAAATTCGGTAGCACGTTTGCTATAAACCACACAATCTGCTGAATGTCAATAAAATGACTTCATTCAGCGAAATTTTATATGGATATAGTTTCTCTCCGTATAACAATTTGTCTGTATGGTGCTTGAAATGGATTGCTAATGCATGGTAAATTGCCGCGAAAATATAGCTTGGGTTCCGGGTGATTGATAGTTACACAACTAGGGAGTAAGTGTGGCAATAAACGATAACGAATTTGAACAACTCCGCGATTTTATTTACAACAACTGCGGCATCTATTTCCACAATTCCAAGAAATATTTTCTTGAAAACAGGTTTTCGCACCGTATGGAAGCGACCGATACTAAAGCCTTTCAGGACTACTTTCTGTTGTTGAAATCTCCGAACGGCTCTGAAGAATTAACTTTTTTGATGGATGAAATAACAACTAATGAAACGTATTTTTTCAGAAATTTATCTCAATTAGAGGCAGTTGAGAACGATCTGCTCCCGGAACTTGTTGAAATCAAGAACAAGACGGGAACACGCAAGCTGAGGATCTGGAGTGCGGGTTCATCTTCTGGGGAAGAAGCCTACACTTTGGCAATGATTCTCCTTGAAATGCGGTCAAAGCTGCTGAAAGAGTGGATAATTGAAATAGTCGGCACTGACATCAATGAAACGGTCATAGCTCAGGCTAACGAAGGTATTTACAATGCATATTCCGTCAGAAATATCCCTGACGCCTACAGAAATAAATACATTCGTGAGGATTACTGCAAGTTTATACTCTCTCCAGAAGTTAAAAAGTTTGTCACATTCAACAAGCTCAACCTGTATGATGATGCAAAAATGGCTATTATGGAGAGCTTTGACCTCATCTTCTGCGCCAATGTTTTGATTTATTTTGACGCCGCTTCAAAATCAAAAGTTATCCGGCACTTTTATAACAACCTGCAACCAAACGGTTACTTCTTTCTCGGCCAGTCTGAGTCACTGCACGGGGTTAACGATAAATTCAAGACCGTTCATTTTCAAGGTTGTTTCGGCTACAAAAAATAACCCGAGAGGTTTTTATTATGGATAAGAATCTGATGATGGAGCGAGCAGAAATAGTGGTGGGCGCCGTTGATGATCTGCCAACCATACCGATTGTCGCAACAAAAGTGCTGCAGCTCCTCAACAACCCAGATGTCAGAGTCGAAGAAATAGCAGATCTGATGCTGACAGATCAGGTTATGACCGCACGGGTTATGAAGTTGTTGAACTCACCCGTTTACAAGCCAACACAGGAGATATCGTCTCTAAAACGAGCTCTGGTATACCTCGGATTACGCCATATACGAGAACTGGCTCTGACAACGTCAGTTATAGACGCATTTGATACGAGAACCGGGGCTCTGGAGCTTAATGCGTTCTGGGAACACTCGTTTGCCGTCGGCATGGTATCAAAAATCATAGCAAAAAAGATTGGTTTTAAGGATTCTGAAAAAGCCTATATTTCAGGGATTTTGCATGATCTGGGCGAGGTTTTTTTGAGCAGTTTCCTCCGTGACCCGTTTATTAAAGTACTGGATCACGTTGAAACACACTCGGTTAAACTTCTGGATGCTGAAGAAGAGTTGCTAGGCACAACCCACTGCGAGATTGGACTCAGTATGGCGCGAAAATGGAATTTCCCCGATTCCTACTGTGATGTTATTTCCTATCATCATAATCCGGCTCAAGCCAAAGTGGATCCGGTACTCTGTTCCATCGTTAATCTTGCCGATCTTCTCTGCACAGTGCGGGGCTTGAACTATGGGGGGCGCATCAGGCTCAGATTCAATTTACGCGCAGAAGATGCGTGGGCCATACTTGTGAATGCATGCCCAGGACTTGTTCAGATGGACGTAGAGCGCTTCTGCTACGAGCTTGATGATGCCATTCCTGATGTCACGGCTTTGGTCTCCTCAATGTTTGCCCCACCATGACAGAACCATGACAGACGTAACTATTTGTATCACAAATATAGGCGAACAATCTTGGAGGTGCGAGATGTTTCTCTCCCATTTAAGAAGATGTTGTTATGCATTCCTCATCCTGTCTGTCTGCGCGGTTTGTTTCTCCTGTGGCGGCTCTTCTCCCACTGCCAGCGTTAACCCTCCGGCGGGGAATCCACCGGCAGAAACGGCCAGGCTTGCCAAACCTGCCAGCAGCGGCGAGCTTGAAACCTGGCTCAAAGCAGAACTGGTTAAATTTTACCAGAACCGGGATACCCGAAATTACTACACAGCCATGGGGGTGCCGGTTGGTTCGGCCTTCCCTCCCGCGATCGCCGGTGCCGCTGAGGTCAAGACATCCAGTGATAACTCAGCCGCTTCCTATTCGACCACCAACGTCCAGGAGCAGGGAGTCGATGAAGGGGATCTGGTGAAAACCGACGGGAATTACATCTATCTGGCCACCGGGAGCCATTTCATCATTCTGAATGGACAGCCGTCTGAACAGACCGCGATAGTGAGTGACATCGACCTGAAGGATCCGATCAGGGAACTGCACCTGTCCGGAAAGGAGATCACGGTTGTAACCTCGTCATATAGTGTCATCGGCCAGTCTACCGCTCCTTCGTTCAAAGCCGGCCTGTTTCTGCCCACGACCTCGGTTACACGGACGTATACATATAATGTTGCTGTTCCGGCAAAACCGATGCTGTCAGCCAAATATGATTTCCCCGGTTCACTCCAGGGATCCAGGAGAATCAACAGCACTATTTACCTGATGATCAATTACCACGTTGATCTCCCGAATCCGGTCTATGCCGACAGTTATCTTGCGTCCGGCAATTACTCCCTGGAATCCTACCGTCAGGCCAGTGCCAAGGCTCTGACGGAAAACCTGCAGCGCATAAGCCTCCTTACCCTTGACAAGATGATCCCGTCATATACCAGAACCCTCTACACAAATGGCGTTGCCGGGTCGGCCACCGGTGCACCGATGGTCTCCAGCGATGATGTGTATATCCCGCAAACCGGAAACGGTACCGATATTACCATTGTCATCGCCCTGGACGGTGCCTCGCCATCTCCGGGTTTGACCAGCAGCGGGGTCATCAGTTCCTGGTGCCAGGTCTACATGACAACAGAAAGCCTGTACCTTGCCTCCAGCAACGACTGGGCCTGGATCGAACCAATTCAGGGGGTTACCCTGCCGACCGCAAATCCGGAGCCCAAGACAGCCCTTCACAAGTTTGCACTCTCAAACGGGGTAGGCAAGCCGGTCTACAAGGGAAGCGGACTGGTCCCCGGCTGGGTGAACAACCAGTTCAGCATGGGTGAATACAAGGGGTATCTCCGGGTCGGCACTACCCGCGGCGGCTGGTGGGGTGAAGGGATCAGCAACCGTCTCGCCATTCTTGCCGAGAAGGACGGAACTCTTGCTGAAACCGGGAGTATCAATGGCCTTGCCCAAGGCGAAAAAATCTATTCCATGCGCTTTGACAAGGATCGCGGCTACATGGTGACTTTTCGCCAGACCGACCCACTGTTCACGTTTGACCTGACCGATCCTGCCAATCCGAAGAAGGCTGGAGAACTCAAGGTGAGCGGATTTTCCACCTACATTCATCTTGTGGGGCAGAATAATAACCGCCTGCTGACCGTTGGACGGTCGGCCGATGCCACGGGTCGCGTCACCGGCAACAAACTCCAGCTTTTTGATGTCTCTAGCCTTGCAGCACCTGCTCTCCTGGGGGATTATGATCTGGGAGACGGCTGGTCAGCTGCAACCTACGATCCACATGCCTTCCTTTACTACGAGCCGCTTGGGATACTGACTATTCCGTATTACAGTTACGGCAGTGCCAAGACGTCTTACAGTTCGGGGTTACGGGTCTTTGATATCGGTGAAAAGGCCATTTCACAACGGGGAGTCATCCCGGCTCAGTCGGTCACTAGCGGCTACGGCTCCTACGCAGACACAGTGGACCGTTCTCTCGTTATCGGTACGGATATCTTTGCCATTGCCCGCAGGTCAGTGACTGTGGCCGGAGCGGCCGGCCTGGATATCAAGAAAGTGGTCGGTCTGCCAGAGGGTTTCAATTATATGGTTTATGCTTACTAAACAGTGAGTTATGCAATACACATTACTACAACAGATACAGCAGTTTGAGCTCTACCTCGAAACCGAGCGTGCTGTTTCTCCGCATACTTTGGCGGCATATCACAGTGATCTGGCGCAACTGTTAAATTTTGCCGTGGCTGAGAAGGGGGAAGGGGCCTCAGCAGGTGATGTTGACCACCTGCTACTCAGACGCTACCTGGCCAGGCTGGCTAAAAATAGCAAAAAAAGCTCTATTGGTCGCAAGCTGGCCGCAATCCGCTCCTTTTTCCGCTTTTTGGTTCGCCGTGGCATAGTTGCCAAGAATCCTGCCGAACTGATCGCTACACCAAAGAAGGAACAACGTCTTCCGTTTCATCTCGATATTGACCAGACTACTACTTTGATGGAGGCACCGAGCGAAGAACAGAAATATGCCCTGCGTGACAGGGCTATTTTAGAGCTGCTCTACTCAAGCGGCCTCCGTGTTTCGGAGTTAACAGGTCTCAATATCGGTGAGCTTGATCTGGCGGTCGGCATGGTAAGGGTGACCGGAAAGGGGGGTAAGGAGCGCATCGTACCGGTAGGGAGCAGAGCTCTGGATGCGGTAACGGAATATCTTGAAGAACGGAGCTATGATCCTGTCAGCGGGGCGCTTTTTCTCAACAGCAGAGGTGATAGAATCAACCGGCGCAGCGTGGCACGGATTGTGGACACTCATGTAATGAGGATTGCTGCATTTAAAAGGATCTCACCGCATACACTCAGGCATACGTTCGCCACTCATATGCTGGAAGGGGGCGCTGATCTGCGTGCCATTCAGGAACTGCTTGGCCACGCGTCCCTCTCCACAACTCAGAAATACACCCATGTCAGCATTGATCGTCTAATGGAGGTCTACGATAAATCTCATCCCAAGGCTCATAGAAAAAGCGGGGAATGAGTCTCCTCATTCCCCGCCCCGCAGTTAACGCAAATTTTGAATCTTACCCTTCGCAGAGATCAACTTTGATGTCCCAGTTTTTCAGTTTCATGGTACCGTTTTTCTCAAGATTGAGGTGCATTTTGAAAGCGCGATCCCACAACTGCGGCTCATGGCCAACCTTGCGCTTGAGGCAGTCAGCTTCAGCAATATTGAGGTACTCGGTCAGTTGAGCCTTGTAGTCCGGATGAGCACACTTCTCAATGATGCGACGGGCACGGTCTTTTGGAGCCAGACCGCGAAGGTCGGCAAGCCCCTGCTCAGTGATAACGCAATCCAGGTCATGCTCGGTGTGGTCGATGTGGGAGCAGTGCGGTACAACACAGGAGATGCCGTTTGGATCGGTTTTGGATGGACGGGACGACGGAGTATGCATCATCTTCAGATAACCGTTACGCAGGAAATCTCCGGAACCACCGAGGCCGTTGATCATACGGGTACCACCGACCAGTGTGGAGTTGGCGTGTGCGTAAATATCAATTTCAACAGGGGTGTTCATGGCGATACAACCCAAACGGCGGATCGGCTCAGG
>CAYQMO010000076.1:0-16322 GCA_964418315.1 uncultured Geobacter sp.
AGCAACAGCTCTCATGCAACGACGGACTGCGAGTGTGAGCATTGGCCAGCTTTCCTGGTGTATCGAGAAGAACCCTTTTGCGCTGGTTTGATTATTTTACACAGGTATTTGGGCTGAAAAAACACTATTGTCGTCAGAGAGAGGTAAATACCATCACCCATAACTTCAGGTTAAAGATGGGTTGACGATTCAGGAACGTTTACCGACCATAAAAAAGGAGGCATCTGCCTACTGGCAAATGCCTCCATGTTTACCTGTATAAAAATTGAATCAGCAGCCGGAAACTTCTTTCTTACCCTTGGCAGCAGGCTTGGCGTCGTCTTTTTTCTTCTCATCCTTCTTCGCCTTCTTATCCTTCTTGGCATCTTTCTTCTCTACTTTGTCACTTTTTTCAGCGGCTGGTTTTTCGGCTGCTTTTTCATCGGCTGCAACGGCAACCATCGAGAAGCTAAGGGACATCATTGCTGCTACAATCATCGCTACGATCTTTTTCATGTTCATTCTCCTTTTGTGTTTGTCCGGCGAGCCGGTGTAAAATATAGTGTTGCATTTTTAGCTAAATTCATCTGAAATGTCCAGATTTTTCATCACCTGTAATCAATCATAAATGACCGTGTCGGCACCTTTCTTCGGATGACATCTGTCGCAGTGGTGGTCAATGCCAAACGCCACTTTTCCATTGTGGCATTTTCCGCAGAGTTTGCCCTGCTGGATCGCCTTCATGGTTATGACCGTCGCCCCCTTTTTCTTCTCCTTGAACATCCCCTTGTTATGACAGTCGTCACACTTTAAGCCTCTCTTCAGGTGCTGATCGCCATGAAATATCACCTCGTCTGAAGCCTTGTCCCCCTTGTAAATAATGTCCTGCATGGCGGCTCCGTACACAAGCCCGCTAAATAGAACCGTTACTGCCATCAATAATCCGATTACTATACGTCTCATAATCCCTCCCTCTAAGCGATGTCTGCTTATGTTATGTAATACACCATCGGTTTAGTTCCCAACTCCTCTTTGTACTTGAAAACATTCAGCTTGGATACCAGTTTGGTGATTAATGCCTGCGGATCATTGATATCACCAAAAAAGGTTGCATTGCCGAGGCAGGTGGTGGTGCAGCGGGTCAATTCGCCCTTTTCGACACGGTGGATGCAGAAGTGGCATTTGCGGGCATTGCCGATCGGTGAATGCCAGTGACTCTTGCGCTTGTAATTCCCGTTGTATTCGCCGGAGTTTTCCACTTCATAGGTTTTGTCGTGGAAGTCACCGGTAAAATAATGCCCGACATCAGCAGAGCGGGCGCCATACGGACAAGCCACGAGGCAATAGCGACAGCCAATGCACTTTTTGTAATCAATTGTCACAAGACCGTCATCCCGCTTATAGGTTGCGGTAACCGGGCAGACCGGCGTGCAGGTCGGCGCATCGCACTGCATGCAGGGACGCGGCAGAAACCGCATGCTGGTATTAGGAAATTCGCCGATCTCTTCCTCTTTAACCGGGCGATAATGTATCTCCGGCGGGGTCAAATTTTCGGACATGCAGCCGGTAGTGCAGGCATGACAGCCGATACATTTCTTAAGATCAATCGCCATCGCCCAGCGACGCTCCTTGCGAGGTTTCTTAAGGGCGCGCTGTAGGTCGCCCTGCATGATTTCCAGGATATCTTTACCGTCAAACTGTTCCATAATCAGTGTGCCCCCTTACTGTTGGCGATCTCAAACAAGCCTGCTTTTTCACACACAAGATACAGCGCGCTGACCAAGCAAATTGAAGCCAGAAGCACCAAAAATTCGTAGATGGACGGGGTGTAATTTATTACCTCCGGCATGTCATAAACCTGGAAAAGCGGCACCTTGAAACCACCAACAACCAAGTCGTTACGGGTCTTCAGTTGGGTAATCATAATGAACAAGCCGGTAAAAGCCACCCAGCCGGCACTCTGGTTCATACGCAACATGAGAAACGGCACCACAACCGCCACTCCAAGGCCAAATATAATATTATTGGCAGCGGTCAGGGCAAACACCTCTGAGCCATCAACGTGACCGGCGAGCCCAATGGCGGTTCGCCAAAAGCCAACCAGCAGTGCCAGTCCCAGTCCGATGCGCAGAAATTTCACAAAAGGTTCCAGATGAAAAGCGGCATCCATCTTCTTCTGCCTGACGGTAATTGCTGCCACAATTGCTGTCAGGGCACCTCCGGTCAGAAAAGCGATAAAAAGGAAGTAAATCGGCAGCAGAGCACTGTAATAATAGGCTCGTGAGCTCACTGCACCCAACAGGCTTCCCAGAGTACTGTGAGTTATAACAGCTATGAAGAAAGCCCCCCACATGACTTTGTTAGAGTGTTTATTGGTCTGGATGTTGATATATTCCATCACGATAGCGATGAAGTAGCAGGTATACCAGACCCCCATCCAGAACATCGGCGAGGAGGGGTTGGGTGAGAGCATGAAGTTATACATGCGGTCGATACGCCCCATCTCTGTCGCCAGCGAGAAAAAGGCAGCGGCTGCGGTCATTATGCCGAGAAAAATCACCCGCGAAGCGAACGGTTTATACTGCTGAGGGAAAAACAAATAACCGAAAAAGTTGACAAAAGTGCAGCCGGTGCTGATCAGTACAAAGTAGATGTAGGTGGTGATTTGCAGCCCCCAGGGGACAAGATTGGAGGTATTAATTGTGTGGGCATGCCCCTGGATAAAGATTGCGGCAATGGCGTAAAAACCGATTATCAGACCAAAAATGGATGCATACAGTGACAGACCGGCCTTTCCTTTGGCTATATCTGTTACCGTCGCTATCAGCCGTTCCTTTGCAGGAATAAGAACTCCGAATAATTGCATAGTTAAGCCCCCTTCACAATCTTGACAAAAGTTCCGCGCATGGCAGTTCCGCCCATGATCGGGTCAATGACATATTTTGTAATCAGGTCATCATCAGCGATCCCCTGATTATTAGCCCGTTTCATCCCTTTTGCATGAACACCGAAGCCGTGGTACATGTAGACAGCATCATCGCGCATCCGCTGGGTCAGCATGACTTTTATCCTGCCGGGTGCCACTACGCCGTCCTGGTTGGCAAGAGAGACATATTCCCCATTTTTCAGCCCCAGCTCTTTCCCTTTTTTTGCACTGATCCAGAGCGCGTTCTCTTTCTGCAGATCGGTCAGCATAAAGTTGTTAGTGGTCCGGGAGAAGGTATGCAGCGGTGAACGACCGAACAGCAGGCGGAAGTGTCCAGCCGGTGGCTCGGGATGTTTGGTGTATTTGGGTACCGGGTCAAAGCCCTTCTCCTCAAGCTGTTTGGAATAAAGCTCGATCTTGCCGGAAGGGGTCCCGAATTCGGGTTGATTAGTGGCTGTAATATACGGAGCTGATTTGTCAGTCTTGACAATGACACCATTTTTTTTCAGTGTGGTAAAATCAACACCGCCTGCTTCGCAACGTTTGGCAAGGTACTCTTCACCATCTTTCCAAGGGAAATAGGCTGACAGACCAAGCTTTCCGCCCAGCTCTTTTGTCATCCACCAGGAGGGCTTCGATTCCCACAGCGGCTCAACGGTTGGCTGACGCAGGGAGATCTCAAGATCCTTGAATTTACCGACGTTGATATTGTCGTAACGCTCCATGTAGGTACATTCCGGCAGGACAACGTCTGCCCAGTCAATGATGTCAGCAGGCAGCACATCAATAGCAACCACCAGATCAAGGTTTTGAATTGCCTTGATGGTCTCCTGCTTATCCGGCATGGTCTTCATCAGGTTGCAGCCGTAGATGAACCATCCTTTGATCGGATGCGGCTTGCCGGTGATGGCGGCCTGCTTGATCGTTGTAGTCGTCTGCAGGGCGGCAAACGGATAAGCGGCATCCAGCTTTGGCACATCTTCGTGTGGCGGGTATGCCGGTAAGCCCGGATATTCCGGCACGCCACCTTTTGCCGGGAAGTAATAACCACCCTCGCGACCCCATGAGCCAAGCAGAGCATTCAGGATGGCAATGGCTCGACTCCGCTGGGTATCGTCGCCATACCAGACTGCGTAACGTCCGGCACCGACACAGACATGGGGAGCGTTCTTGCCCATCTCACGGGCGACTTTGACAATGGTGTCACTCGGTATGGTGGTCTCCGACTCCGCCCATTGCGGGGTATACTGCTGCACCGCCGCGCGCAGTTCATCTAATCCGGAGGCATATTTTTCAATATACTCCTTGTCGTACAGACCCTCTTCAATGATAACCCTGATCCATGCCAGAAGCAGCGCCATATCGGTGGCAGGCTTGATCGGCAGCCAGCGGTCGGCCTTTGAGGCGATATTGGAGAGGCGCGGATCAACCACGGTCAATTTGGCACCATCGGCCAGACCGCTCATGATATCCTGTACCTGGCTGTTATGGGCATTCTCGCCGAGGTGTGAGCCGAGCAGGACGATGTACTTGCTTTTACTGAAGTCGTAGTATTCAGGCGAACCGACGTCCGACCCGTAGGTCAGGTAAAAGCCCATATCACGCGGTCCGCGACACTGGGCAAACGAGGGGGCGGTATAATTGCTGCAGCCATACGCCTTGAGCAGATGTTTCCAGAAGGCACCACCGGTACCGTGAGAAAAAAGTGCCATCGATTCCGCACCATGTTTTTCCTTGATCCCCTGCATTTTTTGAGCAATCAGCCCGAGCGCTTCATCCCAGGTGGCTCGTTTCCAGACAGGCTCCCCGCGCTTGCCGGTATTGATCATCGGGTATTTCAAGCGATCCGGATCATAGAGAGCGCCCAGAGCGGCATTACCTCGACCACACAAGCGACCGCGACCGCGCAGGCTGAGAGGATTGCCGTCAATTTTGACAACCTTGCTGTTCTCAACTTTGGCAATAAGCCCGCAGTTCCAGAAACAGAGCTCGCAGAACGTCGGAATCTGCTTCATTTCTTGCTGAGCAGCCTCCTCAGCCCATGATAGAAACTTCTTTGGTACCGTAGTGGCTGCGGTGATTCCAGCCGTAGCAGCGCCAGCCGCTTTTAAAAAGGTTCTGCGTGAAAATTTTATGGTCACAATCGCTACCTCCTGCGTTGTTAGTTACTTGAAATCAGCCTATAGTCATCATTCCAATTATATTGATTTATATATTTTTAAGCATAAAAAAAGGAAGTTCACTTTGAATTAAAGAGTGTTTGTCCCCGTTTCATAACGGGGACAAACCGTGTCCAGGTGTTACTCTTTTGTTATCGTGTACTTACCATTTTTTTCGAATGTCAACTTCGCATTTACGAACTTGACGTTAGTGTAGCCAAGCTCCTTAAGCGTGTTATAGGAAACTTCGGCTATCGCACCGGTATTACAGTAAAACACAATCAGTTTGTCCTTCGGAAT
Source organism: uncultured Geobacter sp. (assembly GCA_964418315.1). Classification (GTDB taxonomy): domain Bacteria; phylum Desulfobacterota; class Desulfuromonadia; order Geobacterales; family Pseudopelobacteraceae; genus JACRCG01. The sequence continues at coordinate 5,365 of CAYQMO010000076.1, forward strand.
CTCGGCCTGACGATTCTTGAGTTCTTCAGTAGGTATCGACTTGGCATTCTTGAGCGTACCAGCTTTGACTTCCGCCGGAGTTCGAGGATCAATAATCATGACATTTGCAGGCAGATCCACTGCGTATTTTTTGAATTCATCAAGGTTTATTTCACCCGGTCGCGGCTTTGGAATGTACACGGCCTTGGCCGACAACTTACCGCTGGCAACATCAAATTTAGCCGCCTGCCATGCATCAAAACCACCGCTTAAGACCAGCACATTTTTGTAACCAGCTTTAATGACGGCCGCCGCAACAACTGCTGCATCTTTGCCACCATCCTGATTATATACCAGAATCGGCGCGTTCTTCTTGATATCCAGTTTTTTTACCAAGGTAGCAGACTCTTTGACAGGAAAGGCAACTGCACCCTTTATAAAACCATTGGCAGAAGCCTTTTTGTCGCGGACGTCAAGCAGAACAATCGGAATATCCTTGTCCATCCAGGCTTCTTTCAGGAACTGAGGAGTAAGCAACCCGTGGTTTTTCTCCTGCCATGCCGGAAAGCCGGCTTTGTAGACCTTCACGTTAGTGTAGCCAAGCTTGGCAGCTTTTACAGCAGAGCCTGGACTCAAGTTACATGTCTCTCCCTGACAGTAGAAAATGATCAGAGAACTTTTGTCTTGTGGCAGCAGCTTTTCAGCCATTTTATCGAAAGCAGGAAATGGTAAATTGACTGCAGTCGGGATGTATCCCTGCTGGAAACGTATCAGCGGACGAGAGTCGAACAGAAAATATTTACCTTTTTCAGACCCCTGTGCCACAAGTTTTTCAACATCAGCCGTTTTATACAGCATCTCGTCCGAAACCTGAACCGGGGGCTTTTCAATAAGTTTTACCGCTGTCTTTACACCATTATTTTCCGTATATTCGATTTTGATTTCATGCCCTTTTTTAACAAGATTATCTTTTAAAAACTCTCCGTCACCGGTCTTGCCGGCACCGTTTACAACTTTGATCTCATCTTCATCAAATTTGAACAGCTCAACAGCATCATCGATTTTGATCTGGATAGTTTTGGCTTTGAACGTTACAAGATCAAAACTCCCACGCATAGCACCCTGTTCAGCTTTATGACAGAGAGTACATTGTTTCGCTATGGTCGATTTGGCAGATTTTGCTGCAGGAGCGGCCGGTTCTGCTGCATAAACTGCGGCAGCATTCATACAGACAATTACGGTAAAAAGAAGCATTTTACTAATCATACGTCATATCCTCCTTAGTAAGTTTCTAACAACCTAGCAACCAGCGGTTTTTTTGAACATTTTACTCATATTTGTATTGCCGGATTTTTCATACTTTGTGCGAATTTCATCCCCTTCTACGATGCGCTTGTCCTTGAACTTGTCGAGGGTCAATTCATCTGTAACGGTGATTGTGACCGATGCTTCCGTCTTGGTGTCTTTCAGAACCGTTACTGCGGATTTGCCATCGGCAGCAAGCTCTATTTTGGTAATTGTGCCTGTCATCTTCATTTCTTCTGCACTTGCCGTGGTAACGGAAGCAAGTGCGGCAAAAATCGTAAGTGCCATAATCATAACGATCGAAAGTATCTTTTTCATTGTAATGTCTCCATTGTTGACGTTGATCTAAAATTTCACTTCAAATGTTGCATAGACATCATGCGCTTTCTTAACCGGTGCCATTAACATCAGATCAGTCGCTTTGATATCGGAAATCTTCACAGGAGCACCGACCCAGTTGTTGCTGCCGGTGTACTCGAAGTCGTAATACTGGTAACCAATTTTGAAGAAGGCAGTGCTGAAGTGGGATGAAATCGGCTTGAGGTTGAGCTCCTGAATGATGTAAGGCTCATACACATTGCCGCGCACACCAACTTTGCTGGTCCACATGTCGTCTGCTGCAGGCGCAAAGGTGATCCAATCTTTTGAACCATGATTGAATTCAAAGCCGATCTTGGTTTTTGATGGGAGGTCATAGCGCACACCGGCGAAAGCTGCCCAACCGGTCTTGGATTCCGGTTTGAAGTCCTGGGCGAAAAAGGCTCCTGTCATGAGGCCCTGGAAACCGGCATTTGCAGAAACATTGCTGTTAGGATTAGTTTTGCTCAGACCGAAATCGGCAAAAACGTTCAACTTGCCGGGACCGGCATTTTTGAGGGTGCTCATGGCGCCGATACCGTACCAGTCGATCGAACCAAGATTGATGGACGGAGCGGTGTTACCGAAGATAGTGTTGTTCATGGCAGGGAAGTCAAAGATGTTGAAGCCACGGTTCCACTGCAACCAAACCCGCAGAGGATCGCTGTCAACCGGGATTATGGCGACACCAAGCATATCGGTATCTTTAATGCTGTTGCTTGCCGGATCTTTTATACCGCTGTCAAAACCACGACCATAACAAACCTTGGTATAAGCGCCTGGAAGCATTTCGATGTCAGGAGCATAACCAATGGTCATGCCGTCAAAGGCATAATCAACAAGCAGTGCAGGGGTACCACCAACACCGGGGCGGGGATTATTGAGACGGAGGTTGTTTGGGGCGCCATCTGTTGAGGGACGGCGACCAACCGAGAACCACAACGGCTGATCTGCGATGTTGCTCCACGTCGCGTATGCACGATCGACATTCAACAGACTGCTTGAAGGTACGTGCCCCAGTGTGCCATCAAAGGCACCGACGCGATCAGCGAAATAACCGTTCATGGTTGTAGAATCACTCTGCGAACCAAAAGCCTTGTACATATCAAGTTTTACGTTTACAGTAACGTCCTGCGTTGCCTTTGCATGGAGGTCAAGTACGAATTTGTTGGTGTAGAGGGTTTCATTTTTCGGTTTTAAAGCGGGAGATAACGCGAGATTACCACTTCCCTGCCCGAGGAACCCTTGCATTAACATCTGCATTGCGAGCTGCTGTGACGCTGGCGGGAAACCGGAAAAAACCTGACCAACAGTGGTCGTGAGTGGCGTTCCAGCCGGGAGGACTGCTGCCATTCCAGGAATACTCCCAACCTGCATTCCCATGACCGTAGGCATTACCTTGGCAGTCATGGTATTAAGTATGGCTTGCTGCTGAACGGTAAGTGGAGGAATTGCAGCCGGATTAAATCCCGGAGTATTCATCGACGTAAAAAGACCTGGCAAGGATGCTGCCATGGCCTGCGGCATGTACTGCATCAGAATTGTATTAAATTGGGCGGGAGTAAAAAGGGTGCCTGCCTTACCCTGCATTATAAATTGTGTTGTTGAAGGACTTGTAATGCCGCCAATATTTGTTCCGGCAACTCCTGTTGGTCCGGTAAATCCGCCAACAAGGTTCATCATCGTCCCGATCGCACTCGAATAAGGCACCGTATCACCACGCAGGCTATCGACGCGGAAGCGGTACTCTCCGCCAACTGTCAACCATTTGCCGAGTGACTTATCCTCGACTTTCTTGACTGATCCCTTAAGATCACTGACCTCTTTGCTCAGTTTGTCGATCTTCATCTGTAGATCGGCCTCTGATGCCTGTGCTGCCAACGGTGCCATTAAACCTAACATTACAGCTACCGCAATTTTTTTGATGCACTTCTTTTTCATGCTGCCCCCCTCTAACGTAAGTTTGAGTTTCAAAATCCGTATAGTAATATCAGATTATTTAGATTATTGAAAACGAAAGCTTCTTATAGTAGTATAAGACGTCCTTATAACAATGAGTTTGACACTGAGAGGTGTGTATATGGAGACCCAATATCTGAAAACGTTGCTTGCTGTATTTGAATTAAACAGCTTTTCAAAGGCTGCAGACGCACTCTGCGTAACCCAATCTGCTGTTTCGCAGCGAATTAAATTTCTGGAAGAGTGTTACGGATTCAGGTTGCTGGATAAATCAGGAAAATTACAAATGCCGACTGCCGCCGGACAGATCATAAAGAAAAAGGCTGAGCAGATATTGATGCTGGAAAAGGAGATGGAAATTGAATTAAAAGGACTCCTCACCAAAAAGGGAATCACACTCTGTAGTACTCCGACTTTTGGTATAGCCTATCTGCCTAAAGTGCTTAACCGTTATTTTCGTGCAAACTCAGGAGATGTGGATTTCAAATTTGCCATTAATACTCCGGAGCAATCTATAAAAGGGCTGTTTGCAAACGAATATGACCTGGCAATTATTGAGCATTTTGGAGAGTTGGAGACCGGAACGGCAGCAGTTTATCCCCTTCCATCGGATGAACTGCTGTTCATATCCTCGCCATCACTTGGATTATCAGCTACGGACACTTCACTTGATGAACTCATGAAACAAAGACTTATAGCACGACGTGTAGGTTGTAGCTCCCGAGCTCTTCTACAGGAAAATCTCCGTCACATCGGCAGATCAATTGACGACTTTGGCAGTATTATCATCTACGACGACCTGCATATGAATATTCAGAGCGTGCTTGAAGGTCAGGGAGTTGCATTTCTCTCAAAATCACTTGTAAACGATTACCTGCTACGGAATGAATTGAGGGAACACACAATAGCGGGCTTCCACTGTCTCCGTTCCAGAAGTGTTGTCCTGCCTGGCATCCATGTCGATAATCCCATAATCCGGAGTTTTCTCAACAGCGTCTTTGCTGTTTTCAACTTACCGTTCCCAACCAGCACTCCAATGGGTCAGGCATACGCGGCGCCATAATGGGGCTCCCATTAAAAGGCTGGTGTCAACGGCAAAAAAGTTCCAGATTAATTCACCATTATTGACCTTAAATACAGAAGTAAGATACTTTAGCGCTCAGATTACCTATGAAGGGAAACATTCAATATATGCAGCGTCCATCCTGGGATCAGTATTTTCTTGACATTACCAGCTTAGTTGCGACCAGATCCTCATGTTTACGCAGACAGGTAGGGGCACTGCTGGTCAAGGATCGTAATATTCTTGCCACCGGTTATAATGGTGTTCCGTCAGGGATCAGCCATTGTGAAGCGGTCGGCTGCCTGCGCGAACGCCTTAACGTACCCTCGGGCGAGCGACATGAGCTCTGTCGCGGTCTTCATGCCGAACAGAATGCCATCATTCAGGCAGCCAAGCATGGCACCAACATAGATGGAGCTACTCTTTACTGCACCACCATGCCATGCATTATCTGTACAAAAATGATTATCAACGCAGGGATAATCAAAGTTATCTACTGCGCAGGATATGCGGATGAACTGGCGCGTGAAATGATCGCTGAAAGCGGCATTACAATCTTCAAATTCACTTCTGAAAATACCGGACAATCTCTATGAAATGCCCTTTCTGCAATAATATCGATAGCAAGGTTGTCGATTCACGGCCTGACAAAGGTGGCTCTACCATCAGGCGCCGGCGAGAATGCGAACAGTGCAGCAAGCGTTTTACCACACACGAGCGGATCGAAGAGATGCTTCCGCAGGTATGCAAAAAGGATGGCCGCCGTGAGCCGTTCGATCGCTTCAAAATAATTAACGGCATCGTCAAAGCCTGCGAAAAACGACCTATTTCCAAATCCGACATCGAACTGCTCGTTGACCGCCTGGAAACACGCCTGCAGGAATCAAGCGAGCGAGAAATTTCAACGACGACCATAGGTGAGTGGGTAATGAAAGAGCTGCACGGCATGGATGAGGTCGCATATGTCCGCTTTGCCTCAGTCTACCGCTCATTCAGGGATATCAGCGAATTCATGCAGGAATTGCAGGAGCTGCTGAAAAAATGACCGTTTCTGACACAAAACTGATGAAACGAGCCCTGGCTCTTGCCCGCAAGGGCATCGGCAAAACATCACCCAATCCGGCAGTAGGCTGTGTTATTGTTAAAAACGGCACTGTGGTAGGCGAAGGGTGGCATAAAAAAGCCGGTGGCCCTCATGCGGAAATTCACGCTCTGGAAATGGCTGGGGACGCCGCTCGTGAAGCGGATGTATATGTGACTTTGGAACCATGTTGCCACTCCGGCAAAACTCCCCCATGTAGTGAAGCTCTGATCAAAGCCGGGGTCAGACGGGTTATCTCCGGAATGCGCGACCCGAATCCTATCGTTGATGGCGGCGGAGTTGCGGCGCTTGAAGCAGCCGGTATTGAAACCTCGTGTGGGATCCTGGCAGAAGAGTGCCGAGCCATCAACATGCCGTTCATTAAATACATAACAACCGGCATGCCATACGTAACCTACAAGTGCGCTATGACATTAGACGGAAACATCGCCACACTTACCGGAGAATCGCGCTGGATAAGCTGTAAGGAATCGAGAAAACTTGCACACCTGATGCGTTCGCGCATGGACGCCGTTATGGTCGGGGTAGATACGATTATTGCCGACAACCCGCAACTGACGGTTCGGCATGTCCGGGGGAAAGACCCGTTGCGGATAATTGTCGACACGCGACTCAGAACACCAGGAAACGTTGCCGTTTTAAATGGAGCGCTTTCCTGCGGAACCATTATTGCCACGGCGGAAGTCGATAGAGGCATACATCGTCCGTATCTCGAACAGGGGGCAACCATTGTTGTCTGTGATAAATTTGAAGATCGGGTCTCCATGAAAGATTTATTGCAAAAACTGGGGATAATGGGTGTACAATCCATCCTTCTTGAGGGGGGTAGCCGCCTGGCGGGAAGTATGCTTCAACAGGGTTTGATTGACGAGCTGGTATTTTTCATCGCTCCAAAGATCATCGGCAGCAACGGTTTTTCCCCCTTTAATCTGCAGGATATCACCAGTATGTCACGCGCAATCAAGCTGGAGTACACCGAGGTACGCCGCATCGGTTCAGATATTGTCGTGACTGCCCGTCCGGAGTATGTATGTTCACCGGCTTGATTGAATCTGTCGGCATGGTTACGGCCTGTGAAAGAGTCGGCGCGGCAGTGGTTTTGACAGTGACCACAAGGCTGCCGGTTGGGGAGATTGCCATCGGTGACTCAGTAGCCGTCAACGGAGCCTGCCTTACGGTGACCGCAAAGCGTGAAACGGCGTTGACTTTCGATGTTTCACCGGAAACAGTAACCACCACTACTATCGGCAGCCTGCGCAGCGGACAGAGCGTTAACCTTGAGCGCGCTTTGCGACTTGGCGACAGAATGGGTGGACACATTGTAACGGGACATATAGATTGCACCGGAAGAGTTGCCGGAATAAACGAAACTTCCGGAAATCGGATTCTTGAATTTACTCTCTCCCCCGACCATGCCCGTTATCTGATATACAAAGGTTCCGTGGCTGTCAACGGCATCAGTCTTACGGTCAACAAGGTCAGCAGAGACGGTTTTTCCGTCAACATAATCCCTCTCACCCAGGTATCAACAACTCTGGACAAATTGCAAATCGGGGATAATGTCAACATCGAGACCGACATAATCGGAAAATACGTGGAGCGGCTTGCTTCTCCCTGGAAATCAGCCGGTGGCTTGAGCATGAAAACACTTGCAGAGAATGGCTTTATTTAAAGAGAAAAGGAAAAGACATGTCCGTGGCAACTGTTGAAGAAGCGATTGAAGACATTAGACAAGGCAAGATGGTTATTCTTGTTGACGATGAAGATCGTGAAAATGAGGGTGATCTGACTCTGGCAGCGGAGGCGGCAACGCCTGAGAATATAAATTTCATGGCTAAATACGGTCGCGGCCTGATCTGCCTTACACTGACTCCGGAGAAATGCGATGAGTTGGGACTTAGACCTATGGTGCGCGATAACACATCACCTTTTGAAACCGCATTCACCATATCCATAGAGGCTAAACATGGCGTTACCACCGGAATTTCAGCAGCAGACAGGGCTCTCACTATTCTAACAGCCGTCGCCGACAACGCAAGCGCAAAAGATCTTGTAAGCCCTGGGCATATATTCCCTCTGAGAGCGCGGAAAGGCGGCGTGCTCGTACGCCTTGGTCAGACTGAGGGCTCTGTTGATCTGGCCCGCCTTGCCGGCCTGAAACCAGCCGGAGTCATCTGTGAAATCATGAATGACGACGGCACAATGGCCAGGATGCCGGAACTCAAACTGTTCGCTAAAGAGCATAATATAAAAATCTGTACTATTGCCGATCTTGTGGCCTACCGCCTCAGAAACGAACGTCTGATACGTACCGTGGCAGAAGCGCGTCTTCCTTCTTCCTTTGGCGGAGAATGGCGAGCCATCGGCTTTGAAAACGATATCGATAAACTTGAGCATATCGCTCTGGTAAAGGGAGAACTGAAGAAAGATCAGCCGATTCTGGTTAGAGTTCATTCGGAATGCCTGACCGGGGATGTGCTTGGCAGCCAGCGCTGCGACTGCGGTGCACAACTGCATCGCGCAATGAGACAGATCGCAGCTGAAGGATGTGGAGTAATCTTGTATATGCGTCAGGAAGGACGCGGTATCGGCCTGGTCAACAAACTGAAGGCGTACGAGTTGCAGGACAATGGCCGTGACACTGTTGAAGCCAATCTGGAGCTCGGTTTCAAAGCGGATCTGCGTGAATACGGCCTTGGTGCTCAAATCCTGCTGGCTCTTGGTATCACCAAAATTCGCATTCTGACCAATAATCCCAAGAAACTTGTCGGCCTTCAAGGCTATGGCATTGATATTATTGAGCGTGTCTCAATTGAAACGGAACCGACTGACACCAACCGCGACTATCTTGAGACCAAACGTGAAAAGATGGGTCACCTGCTTGTGAACCTGTAATGAACATTCTGCTGCATATATGCTGCGGCCCCTGCGCCATCTTTCCCCTTCATGAACTGCGAAGAGCCGGGCATTGTGTGACCGGCTTCTTCTACAACCACAATATACACCCCTATCAGGAGTATGCCAGGAGACGAGATACTGCGCTTCAGATGGCAGAGCAACAAGAGATGCCGCTGATTATGCGTGATGACTATGATCTGGAAGGGTTTCTGCAACAGGTAGCCGCTGAACCTGACCGTCGCTGCAGTTATTGTTACGCATCACGACTGCAGGCAACTGCACAAGTAGCCGTCGAGAGAGGCTTTGATACGTTTACTGCTGCGCTACTCTACAGCAGATACCAGAAGCATGCTGAGATACGAACCCTTGGGGATAAGCTCGGCGAAGAATTCGGAATACCATTTTACTATCAGGATTTTCGTTCAGGCTGGCAGGAGGGTATCCGGCTTTCCAAAGAGATGGGACTATATCGCCAGCAATATTGTGGCTGTATCTACAGTGAGAAGGAGCGGTATCTGCCAAGAGTCAAGGAAACAGGGGCAAGTGTATAGGAATCTACGAGACTGCCGTAACAAAAAAGCCCGTGGTATCACGGGCTTTTTTGTTACGGTGCCAAACTCAATGTCAGTTAAGCATGAATGGCATTTACAGGGCAATTGTCTACGCATGCTCCGCAGTCGATACAGATATCGGCGTCAATAATGCGTTTTGCGCCCTGCTCGCTGATAGCATTCACAGGACAAGAATCCTCACACGCAGCACAGTTTGTGCAATCATCAGTAATAGTATGAGCCACAATTTCACCTCCTTGTTAGATTAGCTTGCCGTTCGGAAAGCGACGTGTGATGTACCATACCGGTTTTTAAATGTCCAGCAAAGAAATCTGATCGTAAAATAATCCTTGCAGCAATATTTTGTTGAATTCAATTTGTGTTCCATGTATATATAAAATAGTTTGATTTCAGATAGTTATTTTAGCTTTACTGTTATTTTTTTACTTATATTTAACCACTTAACCTGTAACTAAAAGGAGGGTCTCGTATGATTATTATGGCACTGAACTGTGGGAGTTCATCAGTGAAATACCAGTTGTTCGACTGGGCAAAAAAAGAGGTTGTCGCAAAAGGTATGGTAGAGCGGGTTATTGTCGGCGGCTCGTATATTGTTCATGAAGTGCCCGGTTCTGAGAATTATCGCCTGGAACTGGACTGCGCCAACCATCAGGAAGCAATTGATCTTGTCATCAGGACTGTAACGGATGAGGTTCATGGCGTTTTGAAAAATGTCCACGAAATAAATGCCGTTGGTCATAGAGTAGTGCATGGGGGCGAAAAGTTCACCTGCTCTGTATTAATTGATAAAAATGTGCTGGATGCTGTAAAAGAGGTGCAGCACCTGGCTCCTCTCCATAATCCGCCTAACATTGAAGGGATCGAGGCCGCTCAGGCTCTGATGCCTACCGTCCCGCACATTGCTATTTTTGATACCGCTTTCCATCAGACAATGCCTGATTATGCCTACATCTATCCTCTCCCCTACGAGTGGTACGAGAAGAGTCAGGTTCGCCGTTACGGCTTTCACGGCACATCGCACCTGTATGTGTCAAAACGTGCAGCGGCTCTGCTCGGTAAAGATCCGAAGGACACCAATATTGTCACAATGCACATTGGCAACGGGGTTTCCCACTGTGCCATAAAAAATGGCATTTCAGTTGACACTTCGATGGGTCTAACCCCGCTTGAAGGAGCGGTCATGGGTACCCGTTGTGGTGATATTGATCCCGCCATTCCTGCTTTCATAATGCAGAAGGACAATTTGTCTGCCAAGGAAATAGATAATATACTAAACAAAAAGAGCGGTGTATTGGGTATTACCGGACGCTTCACTGACCGGCGTGACGTTATTGATAATGCAAATGCCGGAGACAAACGCTGTAAACTGTCACTGGATATTGAATCGTATCGTTTAAGGAAATATATCGGAGCCTATATGGCTGCCGTCGGTAAACTTGATGCGGTTGTATTCACCGCCGGCGTAGGTGAAATGGGCGCACTGATTCGCGAGAAAGCGATTGAAGGGCTTGATCATATCGGCATTATTATTGACCGTGAGCGTAACAAGAGTGCCATGACCCGCAAACGGGAAACTCTGATTACCACCGACGATTCACCGGTCAAAGTGTACGTTATCCCAACCGATGAGGAGTTGGTGTTCACCGAAGATGTTGTAGGTATCTTGAACGGCACCTACACTGATCATATGAATTTCGAATATTCGTTCTCAAAAGCGGATTTC
>CAYQMO010000077.1:0-16202 GCA_964418315.1 uncultured Geobacter sp.
TAAGGCAGAGGTTAAGCTGACAGAAATCGGTGAAGGGGTGGAAAAGAGCACTTTGCAGGCCTCTGCACAGATATCATTCTCGTACAAGCAAAGCCGCTTTCTGCTGTTTGTGCTTCTCATTTGCGGATTGGTGGGAGGCTGTATTATTGGCTGGCTGAGCGCTATTTCGATTCGCCAACCTCTGGATGCGTTACGTGACAGCGTCAAGGATCTGGCCGAGTGTCGCCTGGATATTACCGTGCCTCATACCGACTACAAAAACGAAATCGGGGCGATGGCAAACTCTTTGATGCTTCTGCAGCATGGGGCACAGGTTCTGGAGGAACAGCGCTGGATCAAGCAGGGGATGGCAGAAATCGACATGGTGGTGCAGGGGGCACGGACATTTGAAGAATTCGGCAACGCACTCTCGACTAAACTTGCATCCATGCTTGGTGTGGTTTACGCGGCGCTCTACGTCTCGGATAACAAGGAATCAGAACTGAGAAGGGTTGGTGGTTACGGTTGTGATGATACGATACATTTCCGCAGTTTTGCCTGGGGACAGGGGCTGGTTGGGCAGACGGCACTGGACAAGCGTCAGATTTCACTGACAATTCCTGAAGATGAAGTTGTCGGCGTCAACATTGGACTTGGCACCCTGAAAATCAGTTTTGTTCTGATCTCACCTATTATCGATCGGGACAAGGTACTTGCCGTGCTTGAAATGAGTGCGCTTAAACCATTTGACAGCAAGAAAACCGCCTTTATCGAAGCTCTGTTGCCGATGGCGGCGTCAAAACTTCAGATTCTGGCCGGTAATATCGCCACACGCGAACTGCTGGAGGAAACCCAGCTACAGGCAGAGCGGATGGAGCGGCAGGCTGCACGACTTGAGGAGCAGACCATTGAAATGGAAGCTCAGCAGGCAGCGCTCAAGGAGAGCACCGAAGCAATGGCTGTAACTGAAGAGCGCACCCGCCTGATTCTGGGTGCTGTGGGTGACGGTATTGTCGGTATGGATATGGAAGGCAAAATGAGTTTCGTCAATCCTGCCGTCGCACTCCTCTTGGGTTATACCGATGAGGAACTGATCGGTACGCGGATGCATGCCCTTGTACATCACACCTACCCGGATGGTCGCCAGTTCCCGCGTGAGGAGTGTTCGATGTACATGACATTGTGTGACGGGCAGCCCCGCACGGTCGACAACGAGGTTCTCTGGCGCAAGGATGGAACTCCCCTGCCGGTCGAATATTCAACGACTCCGGTTTACAAGGATGGCACAATAGTCGGATCTGTCATCGTCTTCCGCGATATTACAGAGCGCAGGCGCATGGAAGAGGAAATGAAACGTGCCAATTTCCTCACCGACATCGCACTGGAGCTGACTAACAGCGGCTACTGGTACGTTGACTATAATCATCCCGATCAGTACTTCCAATCTGAAAAAGCTGCTCGTATCCTGGGTGAGTATCTTAAGGAGGATGGCATCTACAAACTCGATTCCGAATGGTTCTCGCGTCTGGAGGAGGCCAATCCTGAAACGGCGGCGCTGACTGCTGAGCGTTATCAGGGCGCTATTGATGGCAAGTATGATCATTACGACTCGATCTACGCCTATAAACGCCCGGTTGATGGCAATATCGTCTGGATTCATGCTGCCGGTAAACTGGTGCGCGATGACACGACGAACAAAATATTGTTCATGTACGGCGCCTATCAGGACATCACAGCTCAGAAGCTGGCAGAGGATGAACTCTTTCAAGCTAAGGAGCTGGCTCTTGAGTCCACCAAAACCAAGTCCGACTTCCTGGCAAACATGTCTCACGAGATAAGGACACCAATGAATGCCATAATCGGCATGTCGCATCTGGCGCTGCAAACAGATCTGAACCCCAAACAGCAGAATTACATAGAGAAAGTCAACTCTGCCGCCAAGAACCTTTTGGGTATCATCAACGACATACTTGACTTCTCAAAAATCGAAGCGGGCAAAATGTCGATGGAAAAAGTCGACTTCCACCTGGAAGACGTCATGGAGCACCTGGCCGACCTCTCCGTCATAAAAGCTCAGGACAAAGGGTTGGAACTGCTGTTTGATCTCGGCACCGACGTGCCGACCGCCCTGATCGGCGACCAGCTCCGCCTCGGTCAGATCATCGTAAACCTCGTCAACAACTCCATCAAATTCACCGAGAAAGGTGAAATCACCGTAGGTGTACATAAAATCGCCGACGAACCGGACGGTGTGCGACTTCGTTTCGACATAAAGGACACCGGCATCGGCCTCACCGAAGCACAACGGAACAAACTGTTCAGCGCTTTCTCCCAGGCCGATGCATCCACTACCCGCAAATACGGTGGTACCGGCCTCGGTTTGACCATCAGCAAAAAACTGGTGGAAATGATGAATGGCGAAATCTGGGTAGACAGTGAACCTGGCGTCGGCAGTACCTTCCGCTTTACCGCAAAATTTGGTGTTCAGGCAGAGCAGCGGCGACTTACCGTGAATGCCGATGATGTGAAAGGACTGCGTATACTGGTAGTGGACGATAACGCCAGCGCCCGTGAAATATTGTTAAATATCCTGCAATCGCTCAAGTTCGAATCAACTGCAGTCAGCAGTGGCGGAGAGGCGATTGGAGAACTGGAACAGGCTCACCTCGAACACCGCCCCTACGGACTGGTTCTCATGGACTGGATGATGCCAGGCATGGATGGCGTGGAAACCATCAAAAAAATCCGTGCCGACAAAAAACTGTCAGAGATACCTGCCTTTATCATGGTAACCGCCTACAGCCGTGAAGAGCTGTTGCAGCAATCCGAAGGGGTTCATATTGACGGCATGCTGGTCAAGCCGGTAAGCCCCTCCACCATGCTGGACAGTATTTTGAACGCACTTGGCAAAGAGGTTACGCAAAGCACCCGCAAGCACGACAAACAGGCCAACTATCAGGAAGCCGCCCGACTGGTAAAAGGCGCTTATCTGCTGTTGGTGGAAGACAATCTGGTAAACCAGGAACTGGCGCTGGAGATCCTGCAGGATGCCGGCTTAAGAGTGGATATAGCCAACAACGGTCTTGAAGCGGTGCAAAAAGTAGCGCTGACAGAATATGACGGCGTTCTTATGGATTGCCAGATGCCGGTCATGGATGGCTTTGAGGCGACCCGCAAGATTCGCGAGGATTCGCGTTTTGCCGACCTACCGATACTGGCCATGACAGCCAACGCAATGGCTGGTGATAAGGAAAAATGCGTTGCATCCGGCATGAATGATCACATAGCCAAGCCGATCGATATGGCGCAACTCTTTCTCACCCTGTCGCAATGGATCAAGCGCAAACAGGAACCGGTAGTCGAAGTGAGTGCAACAGCAAAAGAAGCAAGAATAGACGGCGTCCCGAACATACCCGGTCTGGATATCGACAATGCTCTTGCGAGAATGGGGGGCAGCGCCAAACTGCTGAACAAGATGATCCGTCGGTTTGTGGAAACCCAGTGTGAGGTAATGGCGCGCATCGACACGGCGATGGAAAACAGCGATGTTGAGACAGCAATACGTGAGGCGCATACGGTTAAAGGGTTGTCCGGCAATATCGGTGCCACGCCGATGGCTCTCTGTGCCGGCAAAGTCGAAGGGATGCTGAAGCAGGGTGAAACCGATGGACTGAGTGATGCCCTTAAGGCAATGAAAAGCGAACTTGCAGACCTGCTTCGCAGAATATCGGAGGCAATCGGTGAGCCGGCTGAAACGACTGCAGCACTAGCCGATAAGCCGGTGATCGAGGTTGACAAAAATGCTCTGGCAACTGAACTTCGTAAACTTGCCGCACTGCTTGAGGATATAGATTCCGGCGCCGAAAGCGTTCTGGAAGGGCTTGCCGAAAAACTAGGTGCGGTTGGCCAGGGTGGAGCGGCTAAAGAGATACAGAAACTGGTTGGAGAGTATGAATTTGACGAAGCGCTGGATAGATTGAAGGAAATGGCGAAGGCTTTGGAAATTTCACTGTGAGTTATTCTCGTTGGGAACGAGCAAAAAATCTAGCAAATGCGTTCCTTCTCCCTGAGGGAGAAGGTGGCCGACAGGCCGGATGAGGGGGGAAATATCCGCTATTATTCAACATTTCCCCCCTCATCCTAACCCTCTCCCTCATGGAGAGGGGACTAAAAACAAAGTCAAAACCACGCAGCTTGTGGGAACGCAGAACTTGATGCAAACGAGAAATAAATGAAAATTGAACTATGACAGTTGCACGTCCACTCAACCTCGACACCTCCCTGATTATCGCCGGAATTGGCGCATCTGCAGGGGGGCTGGAGGCGATGCTGCAGATGTTCGCGAAGTTACGACCGAACGGGCGAGTTGCATATGTGGTGGCGCAACATATGGCTCACGATGGTCACAGCGAACTGGTGGTCCGCCTGATCGGCCGTGAATCTGCGCTTCCAGTTCTGATTGCGCGGGATATGGAACGGTTGCTGCCGGATACTATTTATGTCATTCCTTCCGGCAGGGACGGTATTGTCAAAGGTAATACGCTTAGTGTTCAGGAACCTGGACCGACAAATATTTCAACACCGTCAGTAAACACGTTATTTACCTCAATCGCCGGATCTTGCCGTAAGCAGGCGATCGCTATCGTTCTCTCCGGCACTGGCTATGACGGTGTTGCCGGGTGTCGTGCCATCAAGGCGCAGGGCGGGTTGACAATCGCACAGGATCCTGAGGAAGCCCGTTTTAACGGTATGCCGGTTGCGGCGATTGAAGCCGGCGTGGTGGACAAGGTGCTGCCGGTGGATACGATCTCAGCGATGCTGGCTGAAAGGTTTCCCGGGAAGGCCGCCGCATCGTTGCCCAAGATGTCTGCACCTGCTGCGCCACTGCCCCCTGCACCCAGTATCAGCACGTCTTCTGTAGTGGTGAACAGCGAGTTGGAGCAGTTGCTTCGTCTGGTGCATCAGGCCACGAAGATCGACTTTTCCAGCTACAAGGAAGAGACACTGCTTCGCCGGATTGAAAAACGAAAAGAGACGCTCGGTATCAGCAGCTTCGAGCAGTATCTGGATCTGGTCAGGCGCAAGCCTGAAGAGTTGCATATAATTCAGCATCTTTTTTTGGTTTCTCTTTCGTCGTTTTTCCGCGACCGCGCCTCCTTCAATGAACTGGAGCGCTCACTGGCAGGGATGTTGGCGGAGAAGAGGGAGGGCGAGCCGATCAGGGTCTGGGTGCCGGGTTGCGCCTCTGGTGAAGAGCCGTACACCCTGGCGATAATAATCTCAGAACTGCTCGGTGAGCGGTGCCGACGACATGCCGTGCAGATCATCGCTACTGACCTGAACCCTGAGGCACTGGAGATGGCTCGCGCCGGGATTTATCGGCAGACAGCTTTCAAGGAGATGAACGAAGGAGTGCGTGACCGCTATTTTACTGCCAGAGGTCAGCATTTTGAAATTAGTACTGAATTGCGGGGTATGGTCTGCTTTGAGCAGCGAGACGTCCTGACCGGGGCACCGCCCGGTGATCCGCTTGACCTCGTGAGTTGTCGCAACCTGCTGATATATATGAAGAGCAATCTGCAGGACCAGTTGATCAAGAGCTTTCATCAGGCTTTGAGGCCGCAAGGACTGCTCTTTATCGGCCAGTCCGAATCGCTGTCTTTTATGGGCAACTCGCTGTTTACAGCTATTGATCATTATCACCGTCTGTTCCGCCGCCGCAACTGATTCAAAGAAAAGGAGTAACAAATGAACAGATTCGTAACCTATCTGGAGAAGTTTTCGCTCACTATGAAGCTATTGATCGGTTTTAGTCTGGGCATTGTCATTGCGCTGGCCATTGGTCTGAATGCCTTGTCAAGTCTCACCCTGCTTGAGGCAGAGATGGAGAAGATGTACGAATATGATGTACAGGGTATTTCGAGTATCAAGGATGCAAACCTTAACTTGATTTACATGAGCCGCGCTATGCGACATATGTTGATCGCTCAGGATGACATGACCCGTGATGCTGCCAGAGCCCAAATTAAACGATCCCGGGAAAAGCTGCTTATTGAGCTTGCAGAAACCAGAAAACGGATCTTCCGACCGGAGGTTATTGCTCGTTTTGAGCAATTCGAGAAAGATCTGCCTAAATTTCTTGAAGGGATTGATCATGCGGTATCACTGATAGAAAAGGAGAAAAGCAACCCATCTGCGGCAGCACAATTCATAACCAGCGCTGAATTCGGGGCAGTTGTAGCCAAGGCTGATGGCGGTTTGCATGAACTGACCAACTTGAAAGAGAAGGGAGCCGCTGTCTCGCTCCAGCGGACGCGGGACGTTGCATCGCGTACCAGGACCGTCGCCATGACGATGCTGGCGATAGGAACCGCTATCGGGGTGTTGATGGGAGTACTTATCGCCCGTAGTATCAAAATCCCCAACGAGCGTTTACGCAGTTCTGTGGAAGAGCTTGCTGCCGGCAAGATTGATGAACAGATCCCGCATACCGATTATCCGAATGAAATCGGTATTATGGCGCGGGCGATCAAGGTGTTGCAGGATATTTACCGTCGCTCAAATGAGCAGCACTGGGTTAAGTCCCACTCGGCCGAGATCAGCAGCGCTCTGCAGCAGACAGAAGACTTCCTCGCACTGACGCAGACAGCAATTTCCAGAATAGCTCCGGTAATCGGTGCGGGGCACGCAGCGTTTTATGTTGCAGACAAGGAAGATCGTTACAATATGCTCGCCAGTTACGGATATCGCGAGCGCAAGCACCTGAACAACAGTTTTGGCGTCGGCGAAGGACTGGTTGGTCAGTGCGTGATGGAGAAGTCGACCATTCTGCTTACTGCCCCTCAAAACTATATCCGTATCAACTCCGGGCTCGGTGAAGGGCCTCCGGCCTGCATAATGGTTATGCCGATTATCCATAGCGAGCGGGTTTTGGGTGTGCTGGAAATTGCCTCTTTCCAGCAGTTCACCGATCGGGAAAGGGCTGTGCTTGAATCCTTGATGCCGGTTCTCGCTGCCAGTATGGAAATTATGGATCGAAATCTGCGCACCAAAGAACTGCTTATCGCAACGCAGGAGCAGGCCGAGCGGATGGAGAAACAGGCCGCACAGCTTGAAGAGCAGTCGGTAGAGATGGAAGCGCAACAGGCTGAACTGTTGGAGACAGAGAGCTGGTTCCGCAGCATCATCGAATCGGCGCCGGACGGCATGCTGGTTGTTGACGCCGATGGCAGGATTCTCCTCTCCAATCCGAAGGCGGAAAAAATATTTGGCTATGAATCTGGGGAGCTGGTCGGAACTGCTGTAGGACAGCTTGTGCCACCTGCTACGCGCGGCAGTCATGCGGGGATGCGGGCCCGCTTCATGGAGGAGGGGCAGAGTCGTCAGATGGGAGAAGGGATAAATGTGGCAGGCCTGCGTAAGGATGGCACTGAGTTCCCGCTCGCGATTTCGCTCAGTCTGCTCCCTGCCAGGGGGAGCCGCGGCAAGTGTGTGAGTGTTTCTATTCGCAAGGTGTAATGAAGAGTACGAAGGCGGCTACATGGACAAGATTGCACAATTGATAAATAAAAACATCCGCTTGGCTCTGGTTTGCCTGTTGCTGGCTGTTGTCTCTCTGGCACTGATCGCCGGCAAGCTGATGAGCAGCGCTAACGAAGTTGAGCGCCTGGCCATGCTTAACAACGAGGCAGAGCGGCGCAGCATCGAGATCATGTCGCAGACGATGAACGGCAAACTGATAGGTTCTGCGGCTCTGCTTGGTTTGGTTGATGCTGATATAAAACGCGAGGCGAGAGGCGAACTTTTGCCGAACAGCCCTGCAGTACAGCGGCTTCTGGCAACCATTGCCCGCTTCCCGGATGTTGATGGCGCTCTTATTGTCGGCAATGACGGCATCATCAAGTCCTCTGTCGCACAGGGAAAGTCCTCAACCGGTTCAGATGTAAAATTCCGCCCCTATTTTGAAATGGCCATGAAGGGTAAGGAGAGCGTCTATGCCGCTGTAGGAACCACCTCCGGACGGCGACAACTATATTTTGCCGCTCCGCTTCACGCTGGGGATACTTCGGATACACCCTCTATTGGTGCCGTCGTCGTCCGCGCCAGCCTGGGGCCAATTGACAGATTGCTCTCAGGCAAGTCAGACATCGCACTTCTGTTATCGCCGCAGGGGGTGGTATTTGCCTGCAGTCGTGACGAATGGATCGGTTATCTGGCCGGTGCGGCAACTCCGGAACGAATGAAGGCTATTCGTGAACTCAAACAGTTCGGCAATATGTTTGAGTCGAAAGAGCCTAATATTCTACCAATCGGTTCTGTTGACGGCCTGCACAATTATGACGGGCGCCGTTTCGCAGTAGTGTCGGCCAAAGTTCAATGGAACGACCCGCATGGCGAATGGAAACTGCTGCTTATGGAGGATCTCTCCCGAACCGTACCGGCGATACATTTTAAGGCTGCAGCGATTACTGGTGTCATCTCCCTGCTGTTTGCACTGCTTGCGTTTTTATTCCTGCGGAGTCACTATGCGCAGATTCTGGTGGCCAGAGAGGGGAGGCAATATGCCGCCGATCTTGAGTTGAGCGGAAAAAACAGGGAACAGTTGTCACACCTTTCGCTTCACCTTCAACAGGTAACCGGTACAGCGGAACTGGGGAAGGTATTCCTCGCTGAGACGTACAAAATACTAGGTATGCTGCAAGGGGTAATCTACGCATTCACCGATGAGGATGAACAGATGTTTCGGCTGATTGCACAGTTTGCTTGCCGCGAAACTCCATTATCCGAACTCGCGCCAGGTGCCGGCCTGCTCGGCCAATGCGCACTGGAAAGGTGTACAAAGGTAATTGATACAGACGATGGCAAATTATACGCCATCCGTTCCGGGTTAGGCGAAGCGCTCCCTGCAGCGGTGATTATTACGCCGATTCTCTTGAACAACAGACTTCTTGGCGTAATGGAGATTGCTACCTTGACGGTGCCTGGCCAGATAGAGATTGAGCTTTTCGAGGAAATGGCCAGACTGCTGGCAATAAATCTGGAGATTGCTGGCCGTACCGAGCGGACCGAGGCGGCACTGGCGGCGGCAAAAGAGACCAAACTAAAACTGGAGCGACTGGATGATGCCGAACGCTTCAACCGCTTGGCGCAGGATCGCGAACAGCGAATTTTAGAACTGAAGGGAGAGGTCAACAAACTTAGCGCAAAGTTGGGGCAGACGGAGGTTTACTCAACAACTCTGATTGAGACAGTTGGCGAACATCATGTAGATCTCCATCCAGACTACCGGCCGGGCGATTATGCGCTGGATGAAAAGCCGCCGGAACTTGGCGATCTTGTTGACTTAAATGAACTGCAGCAGCTCTTCTCCGGCTTCTGCGATTCGATCGGCATTGCCGCAGCAATCATTGACCTTAAAGGCAACGTTCTCGCCTCGTCACGCTGGCAGCGCGCCTGCACCGACTTCCACAGGGTCAATACGGATTCGTGTGCGCGCTGCATCGAAAGCGATACCGAGTTGGCACTCAAACTTAATGATGGAACCGATTTTACTATGTATACCTGCAAGAACGGTCTGACAGACTGCGCCTCGCCGATTATACTGGACAAGCGGCATCTGGCCAACGTCTTTATCGGCCAGTTTCACCTGAATCCTCCGGATTTGAATTTCTTTGCGGAACAGGCAAGGCTGTTCGGCTATCCCGAAGCCGATTACCTGAAGGCGGTGAATGAGGCGCCGGTGATGGATGAACGGAGATTGCCGACTATCCTCGGTTTTCTAACCGGCTTTGCCCGCATGGTTGGCAACATTGCGCTGGCCAAGCACCGTGCCGATGAAGCTCAGGCCGGACTCGAACGTCAGGCCAGGCTGCTTAAGAGTGAGCGGGTTGCCGCCATGAGTCTTGCTGAGGATGCAGAACGGGCGCGGCGGGCGCTCGAAGCGCAGAGCAAGGAGTCGAATCTATGAAACTGCCGATGAACTTTCTGGAGCGGTTTTCGCTAACTGTCAAGCTGGCTCTGGGATTTGCTGCTCTGATGCTGGTGGCACTTACTATCGGTCTTCACAGTCTCCACACGCAGCGGGAACTCACCAGGGAAATACAGTTTTTGTACGAAAAAGAACTTCTCGGCGTATCTCATATCAAGGAAGCACGCATCAATTATGCCATTATGGGGAGAGCCATCCGTCAACACCTCCTGTCGCCTGACACTGTTGGACGCGAAAAGGCACTCAGGCAACTTCTGGAAGCAGAAACAGCAGTACGTAACAAACTTGAAGAGGCACGGAAGAGTACTCTGCGCGAAGAAAACCTGCTGAAGCTGGCTAAGTTTAACGAATTGTTTGCCAACTATAAGCTGAATATCGATAAAGTTCTCGCCATGGCGCAGGATGGGCTACTTAATGAGGCGCTTGCTTATGTCGGCTCGACCGAATTCCAGAGGGACGGCGTTACAGCCAACGAGATTCTTGCCCAGGTTGCACAGTTCAAAGAGAAGAGCGCCAAGGAGGAGGCAGAGCGTGCTCGGCTAACTTCCGAAAAGGGGACCCGAATTACGCTGCTGCTGGTGGTAGTCGGAATTGGTGCCGGGTTGCTGTTTGGGTTGTTGATTGCCTTATCCATCCGGAGGCCGACAGAGCGGATTCGAACTGCAGTTGAGCAGTTGGCTGCAGGCGAGCTTGACCAGCCGGTGCCATATACCGATTACCATAACGAGATTGGCGAGTTGGCGCGTTCAATTGAAGTGCTGCGTGGCGAGTCGATAAAACTTGAAGGGGAGAGGTGGCTAAAAACTCATATAGCTGCCATTACACACGAGTTGCAGTCTGCCGGCAGTTTTTCCGAGCTGGCGCAAAAGCTGTTTTCAAGTGTTGCGCCGCTGATCCATCTTGGCCATGGTGTATTCTATATCTATTTGGAAGAACAACAGAAGTTGCGTCTCTTATGTAGCTATGCCCAGAGCGAACGCAAGAATCTCGACCAGTATTTTGCCCTTGGACAGGGGTTGGTAGGTCAGTGTGCTCTGGAGCGGACGCCGATTATTATAAGTAAGCCGCCGTCTGACTATATCCGAATCAGCTCAGGAATGGGCACGGCAGTGCCTGAAATGATAGCCGCAATCCCGGTGCTGAACGGCAAACGGCTGGTGGGAGTGATTGAGCTGGCTACCTACGAACTTTTCAAGGAAAAAGAGCAGGCTCTGCTCGACGCAGTGATGCCCATTATGGCAATGAGCATAGATATTCTTGATCGCAATGTGAAGACGCAGCGCCTTCTGGAAGAGACAAGGCGTCAGGCGGAGGGGATGGAGCTACAGGCTGCTCGCCTTGAGGAACAGGCAATTGAGATGGAGGCGCAGCAATCTTCGCTCAAAGAGACCACTGATTCGCTGGCGCTTATAGAAGAACGCAGCCGACTGATTTTGGGTTCTATCAAAGAAGGGCTTTGTGGGCTTGACGTTGAGGGCAATATAACTTTCCTCAATCATGCTGGCGAAGATATGCTTGGTTTCACCGAAGCGGAAATGCTAGGTGGCAATATGCACGCTTTGGTACATCATACACATGCCGACGGAGGCCATTATCCTGCTGAAACATGCAATATGCGCCACACCATGCAGGATGGCACACCACGCACCATCGACAGTGAGTTGCTTTGGCGCAAGGACGGCAGTTCCTTCCCGGCAGAATACACTGCCACACCGATCTACAAGGATGGGCAGATTGTAGGCTCGGTAATCGCTTTCCGGGATATCACCGAACGCAAGAAAGCAGAGTGATGGAAGCTAATTCAACAATCAAAAATGGAAAAAGGAACAACACTAGACGATTAGTCGTGCTGGCGATGGCGCTGTTCGTATTTTTCAGCATTGCAGGCCTTTATTTCAACTACCTGCTGTCATGGCGCATTGAACAGCAGGCGGTCGCTATTAACCTGGCAGGTCGGCAACGTATGCTGTCGCAGCGTATGGTCAAGGTGTTGCTGCAAATCGATAACGCTCGTCGAAGCGGTGAACCCTCCGCGAAGGCTTATCTTGAAGAACTTAAGCTCTCTTTTGACCTGTTTGATAATACCTTGCGCGGATTTGATGCTGGTCATGAAACACGCGGCGGGGCAGGGGAAAAACTGTTTCTTTCTCCGGTAACAGAGATAAAGGCGCGTAAAACGGTCAGTGAAGCTGTGGCGATCTGGAAGGATTACCGTGGTAAAGTTTTGGCCCTTCTTGAGTCCGGTGAAAAGATCGAAGAGGCTTCTTTACAGTCGGCACTAGTCGAGGCGCAGGCACGCAATCTCAATTTACTTGCCTTGATGAATACGCTTACGACAACTCTTGAGAGTCAGACCCAGCACGAAGCGGAACGGATCAGAGTTTTTCAGGCTGCTACGCTGTTACTTGCTCTCTCTTGTTTTATCTGGCTGTTTGTTCTGTTCAGGCGGCTTGATAGAGAAGCTGTCTGTGCAAAGGAAAAAGCCGAAGAAGCGACCCGAAGGATTGAATCAGAATCTGCGAACAAGGCTTTTCTCTTAAAACTCTCTGCAGATCTTCATCAATCCGCAACTTTGTCTGACTTTTCAAAAAAATTTATGCAGCAGATAGCTCCACTTATCGAAGCGGATTATGGTGCTTTTTACATGTTTGATGAGAATTCACAGCTTTTAACACCAATAGGCGGGTACGCTGTTCTGGTAAGCGAGCTGGAAACTGTTGGTATCGGTTATGGCCTGGTTGGGCAGTGTGCGAAGACGAAGGCACCAATTCTGATAAACGATTCGACGGATACGCCTATTCGCATTGCATGTGGAGCAGGCGGGAAAAAGCCTAAGTCAATCGTGATAATGCCGGTTGCACAGGCGGACTGCCTTTGTGGCGTAATTGTGCTGGCAATGCTGAAGCCTATGGATGCTGAGAAGCAGGCACTGCTGGATGCATTGATGCCGATGGTGGCAATGAATATTGAACGGCTTAGTGACATACGTCAGGAGTAATAATAAAAAGGGGGTAGTAAAGATGAAGAGAGCATTTTTAATTGCATTACTGTTTATTTCAATAGCGAGTACTGCTACAGCACAGAAAATAAGAATGGCAGCAATGGAATGGGAGCCTTATACCGGTGATAAAATCGAGGGTAAGGGACTTCTCTCTGCTATTTGCGTTGAAGCGCTGAAAAGAGCCGGTCATGACTCGGAAATTATCATATACCCTTGGGCGAGAGCGGTAGAAGAAACTAAGCTTGGCAATACAGAAGCTCTGCTTGGCGCCAGCTATCTTAAAGAGAGGACAGAATTTTTTGCGTATCCTGACGAGGTATGGATAACTAGAGTCGGCTTTTTTACGCAGAAGAGCAGAGCTGATAAGAAGAGTTTTTCTACCATTGAGGCGTTGGCACCGGCTACGGTGGGGGTACTGAATGGCTCTAATTTTATTGAAGTACTTAAAAAAATAAATGGAATAACAGTAGCTACCGGACCTACGGTAGAATCAAATATTATGAAGGTGGCGTCCGGAAGAATTGAGTATCTGATTGAAGATAAAACTTCAGTAGAATATTTACTCTCCACGAAGCTTCCTGACTTGAAAGATAAACTGAAGTTTGTCGAACCGCAGTATTCACTTGATAAAGTTTATCTCGTTTTTTCTAAAAAAATTCCTAACTATGCGTCTCTTGTCTCTGATTTTAACAAAGGATTGGCGCAGATGAAAAAAGATGGGAGTATTAATAAACTTGCAAAGAAATACGGGGTTAAGAGTAAGTGAAGTATTACGTCAACACTATAGGCATAAATTCGATATGCTGACTTCAATTCGAAATAAGCTTTATGTTCTCTTCATTGTCGTTACCACAGCGATACTGACCTTATTCAGTTTGTATGACTATGCAAACTTATCGCAAGATTTGAACAGAAGTTTCACTGAGATGACGTCGAGTACGATAGCGCGCCTGTCCATCGGTCTTTCTACACCGTTATGGGATTTCAATAAAGATGCGGCAAAGTCCATAATAAAATCTGAAATGATGCCGGCGGAGATACGCTCAATTCAACTCTTTGACGCTACCGGTCAGCTTTTTTTGAGCAGCTCACGTGACGTCAAGGGGAACATTATCAATGACAAACCGGTGAATGCGAAAGACGGAATCGCGGTCGAGGCGCCGCTTTATCGTCAGAGTGGAGAAGTTGCCGGATCAGCGGCCGCTGTGCAATCCACTCAGGCTATCGGCCGCGTTGTCGTCAATTTTTCACGTCACCTTGTCGATGAAGCACTTCGAACAAATATTCTGCGCCACCTCATCGAAACTGTTGCGATGGATCTGTTGCTGCTATTGCTGTTGACGCTCAGTCTGCGCATGGTCTTCACCCCTCTCGGAAAATTGCGCGATGCCTTGATTGATCTTTCACAGAATGACGGTGTTAAAATGGGAGCGCTGCCGGAAACGGAGCAGAATGAATTCGGTGAGGTGATCAAGGCGTTTAATCAAGTACTGCTCAAGAGAAGTCTTGCTGAAAAATCATCAAACAGGTTGCTGGAGATTGATCAAGCACTGCAGGCTGCGTCAGACTTTGAAGAATTTGGCAATATGCTGCTGACTCGCCTTTCTCAGATGCTGGGTCTGGTGTATGGAGCCTTGTATATTGCCGACGCTGAAGAAACCGAACTGCGGCGGGTCGGTGGCTATGGCTGCGACGATTCGATACATGACCGTCGTTTTGCCTGGGGTCAGAATTTGGTCGGTCAGGCGGCAATGGACAAGAGAACAATATCTATGTCGCTTCCGGTTGATGATCCTTTCCTGGTAAAGATTGGACCGGGTACATTCAAGGTGCATACCATGCTTATCTTGCCGGTTATCAGTCGGGATAAGGTTTTGGCTGTACTTGAGATAGGGGCGCAGGAACCTTTTGAAGAGTGGAAGACAAATTTTATCGTCGACTTGCTGCCGACTCTGGCTACAAAAACTCAAATTCTGGCCGGCAACGTTGCTTTACGTGAACTACTGGTGCAAAGTCATGCTCAGGCATAATATTTTACATTGCACGCAGTGCGTTGGAACGTGGAGAAAAAGCAACGCGGAGGACAATATATGACAATTACTTCACCCGCCCGCCGCCTGTTGCCATGGGTGGGCGTCATACTGCTTTCACTTGTTGTTGCGTTTGGAGCTACAGAAGCGACTCGAATTGCTCTTGAGTACAACTACAAAGATGTGCTGACGAATGAAGCAATACGGCGGGCAACTGAAGTGACCGGTAAAACGCTCAGTGGCGATATTATGGGATCGGTTGCCAATCTTGGACTGGTCAATCAGGCGATGAAGGCAGTTGCGCATGGAAAAATGGACTTTCAGGATCCAGCCGTAATGGATTCTGTGCGGGCTGTCGGCAAGCTTTATCAGGCGAGCGGCGTGTTCATCGTGGGGAGTGACGGCGTTATCCGCTCTTCCTGGGACAGCGGTGGCAAATCAAGCACCGGTTTGGATGTTAAGTTTCGCCCCTATTTCCAGATTGCCATGCAGGGTAGCAATAATATCTATGCCGCCATCAGCCTGACGACCGGTCAGCGGGCGCTTTATTTTGCCTCCCCGCTCTATGGTGACGTGTCCGCCAGCAGCCCCATAATGGGTGCAATGGTCGCCCGTCTTGACCTTGATCGGGTGGACTCTGTCCTGAAAACCTGGCCTGGCCCGGCGCTGCTCTTCTCGCCCCAGGAGATTGTGTTCGCCAGCAACCATGAAGAGTGGGTGACACAACTTGCAGGAGAGAGAACTCCGGAACAACTTCAGGAAATCCGAGCTCTCAAGCAGTTCGGCAATACCTTTGATAAGGGCACTCCCAAAATTCTTCCCTTCAACATAAAAGACGAGGTTGTCATTTTTAACGGTCGCCGCTATGCAGTAGCCAAAGCGCCGGTGCAATGGAATGACAAGCATGGAGAGTGGTCTCTGACGCTTCTGGGTGATCTTGATGCTCTGATGCCTCCCTCGTTACGAGCCAAAATTGGAGCCACAACCGGCATCTTGGCTATGATACTTGGCACGTTATTTCTGTTTTGGCTCCGTCGTTTGAAGAGTGCCACCGAAGATCGTGAGCGGGCAGAAGCTGAGCTGAAAGAGCATGCGATAAAGCTCGAGAGTGACTCCAGAATCAAATCGCACCTGGCAGCAATTTCCACAGAACTCCAGCAAGCGGCCTCACTGGCTGACTTTGCCAGAAAGTTCATGTTTCACG
>CAYQMO010000078.1:0-15723 GCA_964418315.1 uncultured Geobacter sp.
TTCATTCAGGATGACAGTTGTTCCATGCAACTACGCAGTTACTTTCGTGCGTCAGTGCTGCCTCCTCTATGAGAAACTTGACTTCTCGTTATGTGATGGTATAACTGCGTTCAACTACGATTGAAAATCGATATGCTGATTATCTAAGCTCCTGTGACGGGTGATTGCAGTACGCCGTCTTCGCTAAATCTTCTGTGAAACAATACAAAGCCGTTATAAAACTATTGAGGAGGATCACCATGAAAAAAAATATTTCAATGTCTCTCTGTTTACTCCTGTTAAGCGCTGTTTCGTCTACTGTCTATGCAGCAGGGGCAGATGCTCCGCGTCTTGCGGTCATGCGTTTTACCAACAATTCTAACGCGTCATGGTGGAGATCCGGTACCGGATCTGAACTTTCCGATATGTTGACCAGCGAATTGGCCAGTACCAAAAAATTTAAGATGGTAGAAAGAAAAGAAATCGACAAGGTAGTCAGTGAACTCAAATTCGGAGAGTCCGGACTTGTGGAACCCTCCACCAAATCTCAACTTGGCAGGATCAAGGGCGCTCAGTATATAGTCACTGCTACGGTCTCATCATTTGAAGAAAATGCCGCCAAGAAGGGTGGGGGGATCAGTTTCATGGGTTTCGGCATTGGTGGGGGCTCAGCAAAGGCGTATATCGCCGTCGATCTGAAGGTTATTGAGGTAGAAACAAGCGAAGTAGTAGAAACCCGCACCATAGAGGCTAACTCTGAATCATCATCTTTAAGGCTATCCGGAAGTATTATGGGTATTGGCGGGCATACTGACAGTGAAGAAAAGACTCCGACTGGTAAAGCTATCCGGGCATGCGTGATTAATATTGCTGACTATCTGACCTGTTCGATGGTGGAAAAAAGCAAGGAATGCCTCGCAAAGTATGCTGCAAAAGATGAAAAGCGTCGTGACAAAACCAGAGAATCTATAAAGCTCGATGAGTAACCAATTTCGGAGGTAATTATGTCTAAACAACTCACTCACACGGTCGGATCGCTTCTTGACGAAATGGCTCGCCTCTATCCTGAAAACGAAGCTCTGGTTTACCATGAACGCGGCTTACGCTATACGTACAAGCAGTTCAACGACGTCTGTCGCCAAGTTGCCAAAGGTCTGCTCAAATTGGGCATTAACAAAGGGGACAATATTGCCATCTGGGCCTACAACGTTCCCGAATGGGTCATTTTGCAGTTCGCATCGGCCAAAATCGGCGCTATCCTCGTCACCGTCAACACGAGCTACAAGTCAGCCGAACTTGAATATATCCTGGAGCAGTCCGATTCCACCTCACTATTCATGGTTGGCTCGTTCAAAGATACCAACTACACAGAAACATTGAACAGTGTCGTTCCCGAACTGGCGGCAGCCACACCGGGCGCTCTTGCCACAGCCAAGCTGCCATGCCTGAAAAATGTCATATTTATTGGCTCCGAAACACCCGCTGGCATGTTCAACTTTAACAGTCTCATCAAACTGGGTGAGCAAATCCCCGACGAATCCCTGAACGCCATTGAAGCAACCCTCGACTGCCATGAAACAATCAATATGCAGTACACTTCCGGTACTACCGGTTTCCCGAAAGGGGTCATGCTTACTCACTACAATATAGTCAACAACGGCTTTAACATCGGTGAATGCATGAAGTTCACCCCGCAGGATCGCCTCTGTATTCCGGTGCCATTTTTCCACTGTTTTGGCTGTGTTCTGGGCGTGATGGCCTGTGTAACCCACGCCACCACCATGGTTCCGGTCGAATTTTTTGATCCGCTCAAAGTACTGCAGACAATAGAAAAAGAAAAATGCACCGCTGTTCATGGCGTCCCGACAATGTTTATCGCCGAACTGGAACATCCTGACTTTAAAAACTTCGATCTGACGACGCTCCGCACTGGCATTATGGCCGGTTCCAACTGCCCCATCGAAGTCATGAAGAAAGTCAACAGTGATATGCATGCCTCAGAAATAACTATCGCCTACGGCCAGACAGAATCCTCCCCGGTCATCACCCAGACCCGCACAGACGATGTTCTGGAACTGCGCGTCACTACCGTCGGTCGCTCGCTTCCTGATGTTGAAACAAAAATAGTCGATATAGAAACCAACGAAACCCTCCCCCCCGGCAAACAGGGAGAACTTTGCACTCGCGGCTACCACGTCATGAAAGGGTACTACAAAATGCCGGAGGAAACCGCCCGGGTCATCGACAGCGAAAACTGGCTGCATACCGGCGACCTCGCTATCATGGACGAAAATGGTTACTGCAAAATTACCGGCAGAATCAAAAACATGATTATCCGTGGTGGAGAAAACATCTATCCCCGCGAAATTGAAGAATTCCTCTACACCAATCCGAAAGTGTCTGACATTCAGGTTTATGGTGTTCCTGACAAAAAATACGGCGAACAGGTCATGGCCTCAGTCATCCTGAAAAAAGGGCAAACCATGACAGAAGACGAAGTTCGTGACTTCTGTCGCGACAAGATAGCCAATTATAAAATTCCTAAATATGTCACCTTCGTCGATGGTTATCCGATGACTGCTTCCGGTAAGATTCAGAAATTCAAAATGAGGGAAATGGCAATAAAGGAATTGCATTTGGAGGATATGGGCGAAACAGCTTAACCGGCAGCGGGCAAGTCAGTAGGGATGTGTACAACACCATAACTGCCGGCGGACAGAGGAATATGAAAAACAGTATAAAAAATATTCTGGAACTTCAAGCCATAAGCATTACTTTGAAGGCAGTAATGTTCCTGACCAATTTTTATATCATCTCCTTCTTCTGGCGACGGTCTGCTCCTGAATTAACGGGGCTTGGTCGATTGACTCTCTGCATGGTTGCAGCTTCCGGTCTTACCTGGATGATGACTTCTCTGGCCAAAAGTGGAACCATGCGGCTGACACTTATCATTATTATGCTCAGTGTACTTGGCCTATATTATGAATTTTCAACACGGTAGGTAACCAATTCACTTCTCAAGTGCCTTTTCAATCCTCTCGCACAATGTTTTAAGTACCTTTATGCGAGCATAATATTTATCGTTGGCCTCAACCAGCGTCCACGGAGCAATCTCGGTGCTGGTACGGTCGATCATGTCGCAAACTGCCAGTTCGTATTCATCCCATTTATCACGATTACGCCAATCTTCATCGGTAATTTTGTAGCGCTTAAAGCCGATCTTCTCCCGCTCTTTAAACCGCCGCAACTGCTCTTCCTTGGTTATGGAAAGCCAGAATTTTACGACGACAGTCTTGTTCCTGACCATCTGCTCTTCAAAATCGTTGATTTCGCCGTACGCTCGCATCCAGTCCTTATGTTCGCAAAACCCTTCAACACGCTCCACCAGAACACGTCCGTACCAGGTACGGTCAAAGATGGCAAAACGGCTTTTACGGGGAATGCTCCGCCAGAAGCGCCACATGTAGGGCTGAGCGCGCTCTTCTTCAGTCGGGGCGGCAACCGGAATGACCCGGTATTGCCTGGCATCAAGTGCCTGGATGATACGACGTATACTGCCACCTTTTCCCGCAGCGTCGTTCCCTTCAAAGGCAACAACGACTGAAAGCTTCTTGAAGTCGGGATGACGGGTCAGAAGATTAAGCTTACCCTGATATTTTTCCAGCGCGCTTTCAAACTCGGTTTTTTTCAATTTCTTTGTCATATCAAGCGTCTGAAGGATCAGAAGGTTGTCAATGCTTGGCATAATCGGGGGAATAGGTTCTTCGTGACGCGGTGCTTCAGGAGCATCGAGACGCTTCCGGATGGAATTAAGGATCGATTTGCCGATGGTGAGATAGCGGTAGTTCGGGTCAGCTCCCTCAACTATTGTCCAGGGAGACTCCGCTGTACTGGTAGAGCGGAGCATCCGCTCGGAGACTTTGCGGAATTTGTTGTACTGTTTGTAATGATCCCAATCCGTATCGGTAACTCTCCAGCGCGTCTTGGGATCTTTTTCCAGCAATTTGAGGCGTTTTTTCTGCTCGTTCTCTGAAAGGTGCAGCCAGAACTTGAGTACCAGTGCCCCTTCGTCGCAGAGCATCTTCTCAAAACGGCTGATCCGTTCCAGTTTTTGATCAAGTTCGGCATTTTTGATCGTACCATAAACATTTCCAACCAGTGGAGCAGAATACCAGGTACCAATAAAAACGCCAATTTTGCCTTTTGGGGGGAGTACCCGCCAGTAGCGCCACATCTGAGGTCGCTCCAGCTCTTCATCTGTAAGATCGCGCACTGCGTGGGTCTCAATATGGCGAGGGTCCATCCATTCATTCAGGAGATTAACAGTTTCACCTTTCCCGGCACAATCGACACCAGCCACCAGAATAATCACCGGAAATTTTTTAGACTGAGCCAGATCCAACTGGGCATCCAGAAGTCCCTCGCGCAGAAGGGGAATTTCCTTTTTCCAGACATCTTTGCTGATCTTGTGACCTAACTCTGCAGATTCAAACATGGTGTCCTCCAGTTTTACTTGAATGTTGATAGATCTGTATCAGTGTCTAACTTTGCTTTCCGGCCAGCTCTTTTGATTTCAGGCAGGCGGTCTCGACCGCATTCATTACGATTCCGCGAAAACTTCCGACTTCAAGTGTGTGAAGAGCAGCCATGGTCGTACCTCCAGGCGAGGAAACTTTTTCTTTCAAGAGCACCGGGTGCTCGCCGGTTTCAACGACCATTCGTGCCGCACCAAGCACTGCCTGAGCAGCGAGTTGAGAGGCAACATCTCGAGGCAGACCGTTCTTGACTCCGGCATCTGACAACGCCTCAATGAAGGTAAAGACGTATGCCGGGCCGCTGCCGGAAAGTCCGGTAACCGCATCCATCAGCTTTTCCTCCACTGAGACGGCAACTCCGACCTTGGCAAAGATATTTAGAGCACAATCAAGATCGTCCGACGTTGCCTTTCGACCGGAGCAGACTGCTGTCGCACCCGCTCCAATCAGAGCAGGTGTATTCGGCATCGCGCGTACAACGCGGCAACCGGTTACCAGGTTGGCCTCAATTTTCAATGTCGGGATGCCGGCCATAATCGATATGATCAATTTATCATCCGTGACTACCGGTTCAATAAGATCGAGTACCGCTTCCGCTTGTTGCGGCTTAATCGCAAGTATGAGGATTTCACCCCACTTGGCCGCTTCTGCCGCATTGCCAACGATCCGCAGTTGGGGAAAATTCCCTGTCAGAACATCCCTTCGTTCAGGACTTATTTCCGCCACGCATATTTCAACGCCTGAATCTTCCCGAAGCAGACCGCCAATAATTGCTTCTGCCATATTGCCGCCGCCGATAAAAGCTATTTTCTTTATTTTCAACATATCTATTCCTCCTTAAATGCATAAATAGACATTTCAAATCTTTTATAGCGAGCGGTACTCTGGAATGCAAGAAATTCTTTTCCTTGCAGTGTATAATGTGGTAGGTAAGAGTAAAATTTAAATTGAGCTGCACACAAAACAGAGCAGCAATCCAAAAGGAGAGACAACAATGAGCAGCAAGAAACCTGAATTAACCTTCAAGTACGTGTTTAACTACGGTTATAATCCTTCGTACGTCAACGGTGCGCAGGGCGGTTTTTCTCCGCGAGGCGAAATGGTAATCAACTTCTATCTTGAACGTCAGCCGTTGCCGGATGCAATTACCCATGAAATAACACCTGAAGGTGCGATCGGCAGGGAAATTGAAGTTGATCCCAAAGATCTTGCCAGCAGTATGGTTCGTTTCATTGACACCGGCGTTGTTATGAGTTACGAAAATGCCAAAATATTCCATGCCTGGATGGGTGAGAAACTGCGGGAAGTTGAAGAAATGCACAGGGTACGTACTGAATTCGAACAATCCCAAGCGGCCGGACAGGCTTAAAAAACTGACTCAGGAAATAAATTGCCTGAGAGTTTCTCTAATATCCGGTGATAAAAATCCACAAACTATTCAAGATCGACATTTACCGTGACAACCAGCCTGCGCAGTGCGCCACCCTCCCCTATCGTCAATGGTATCCGGAGAGTTCCCCCCTCTGCAATAACCTCATTGGAGAGAAGTTCAACCTTCAGGGAAGCATCTAAAGGAGATTCGCTCTGCAGGGCATTCACCTTCTGTGCAGGCGGTTCAAGCCTTTCAGTTTTCAATGAGGAGTCGTCGCCGACTGAAACACGATCAAGAATCTGGCGGGAAAGCGTAGTCAAAGCCTCCAGCACGCCTGCTCCGCTTACTGCGTTAGTCTGGCAGGTTGAAATGGAAGAAAGATCAAGTGCCTCAGCAATCTCTACCGCTTCATCCGGCAGAATTTCCCTGGTTGAGCCATTAAGCTGGAGAACAGCAGGAGTGTCGTGAAGACCGACTCCGTATGCAGAGAGAAAATCTCGTAAATGCGCTACGCTTACGCTGGTTTCAGCAGCATGCATAACGGTCGGATCAATCATAATCATAATTCCGTCAGTACCCTTAAGCGTCATTTTCCAGGTCGCGGGATTAGTCACAACTCCGGTCAATGTGTAAATATGCAGACGGAGGCGATATCCGTTCGGGAGGGGGGTTTCAAACGGACTGAAATCAAAAAACAGCAGATTGTCAGCACCGGCGGGAATGCTTTTCAACTCCCCGCGCAGATAAGGTTTTATCCGCGAATAAATATAGGCAAGCACGGTGCCCTTACCGCTTTGCGCTGGCCCGAAGTAGACGATTTTAGCGTTGATCTCTTTTTTTGCGTGATTAACCAGTGCCATAACAAACTCCGAGCCTACCTTTTCTTGTTTATCAGAAGCCGTTTTGCCATGGTTGAAATAACAGTTGCGATATTTTTGCTTTTGGCAAACTGCGCCAGATCCTTAACATCCATTGTGGCCAGGTATCTGCTGGCATTCTGAACCGGCGTCCGGTTGTTTTCGATCAGGGCTTTTCTGATTTTGTAGTTTTTTATCCATTCCTTATTGGCGCAGATCAGTCGCATTATCTCATCATTCTGGATACCGGACTTGACAAGTGTCAGAATTTCGGACTCAGAGATACGGGGGTTCTTGACAACACTTCCTGAAACCAGTTTGTTAGAATCCTTGACAAGAATGGAGCGCCACTCCTTGTCACCGGAAAGCGCCATCTTGATTTTTTCGGCAATTCCCATGAGTTGTGCCATTTTATACTTGCTGAGAAACTGTTCATCTTCTTCATTAACCTGTTCCTGATCCTCAGACTCAGACTCAGTATCCGTGTCCGATTCATCGTATGGCACTTGATTCTCGTCATCCTCTGGCGGTAAGGAAATCTCAGAAACCTGGAATGAGACGGGGTAGTTGTAACAGAGGATGCTAAGGGCGTTGAGGATATGCGGGTGTGGATCTGGTGACTCAACAAACGCTCTAATTATCTCGGCCGGCAGACTTTTCAGAGAGGCGAGCGCTGCCGATTGAACCGCCGATTCGGCATCTTTAGACAGACAGAACAGAAGCAGCACTCTATCAGTCGCCGACATACTCTCCGCTGCAGCACAACCGGCGAGCCTGATCTCCAGAGGCGTCCCCTGTCGTACGTATGCCGCCACGACAGGGGATAGGGATAAGGTTAATTTTATTTTTTCTGACATCAGATCGCTTATTGCTGAGAAATAGTTACTTTCAAGCCAATACCTTGTAATTTTACACGGGCTGCGTCAGCCGCTTTCCTGCTGGTAAACGGCCCGACTGAAAGCGACATGGTTGGTATGGCAATATCGACAGACTTTAGCGTTGTAGTGAAGCCAGCTCTCTTCAGGCGCTCTTTTTCAACGTTTGCCGCTTCGCTTTTGAGATACGATCCGGCAAACAGAAGATATTTACCACCCTGTTCTATGATGAAGGCATCTGATGTAAGACGTTGCAATTTTTCAAGGTTTGACGCTGCAGAAGATTTATCCTTGAACTCAGATACAAACAGGCGGTTCATTGACGATTTTTTACGACTTCCAGGCTTGACTATCGGTGCAAACCCTGACTTCCGCACTCTGCCCAAATCGGCAGACAGTGCCTCTTCCAATATGTAATCTCCGACAATAATCGACCATGAACGCCCTTCAGCAGCAGGCTTTTTAGCTTTACTCTTTGCTGCAACGGCAGTTTTGCCTTTTTTATCGGCGACAGGTGCAGGTTGCGGCTGCTTTTGAACCGGTTTTACCGCCGCAATCTTTTTGCCTTCTTCTTTCGGCTTAGGTGCAGCAGGCATCGGAGCCACTTTTACAGGTGGTGCAACGGTCGGCGCTGCCGCAGGACGAGCTGCGGGCGCTGGTGCGGGAGCAGGTGCTGGTGCTGGGGTAACAACCGGCTTTACCGCTGACGGAGTCGAGGCAACAACTGCTGGAACAGCAGGTTTTGGAGGCGCAACAGCGGGTACAGTTTCTTTCGGTTTTACCGTTTCACCTTCACGGGGCGGCAGTGGCATTTTGACAATCTGAGGTTGAGCAGCAGGTGCTTCAACCGTTTTTTTAGCCTCCTGCGGCTTGATCAATCCAGTGAAAAAATAGAGGTAAGCAAAACCGCCGATCAGAATAAACAGAAGGAGTACGAGCGGACCTTGCTTCTTTTTCTCAGCGGGAACTTCACGATGAGAGTTTCTTGGTTCGCTGCTAAATTTTATATCCATAAAAAGCCTCCTGAACCGCTTAATTGAGGGGAGTGTGTCTATTTCTTTTCCGCCAGAGCTTCTGCCACTATTTTCTGGGAAAGATGTGAAGGCACCTCTTCATAATGAGAAAACTCCGTGCTGAACAGACCTCGATCGCTGGTCATGGACTTAAGATCGTTAGAATATGCGAGAACTTCAGACATCGGAACAATCGCACGTATAATCTGTGAATTGGCTTTTGGCTCTACACCAACGACCTTGCCGCGTCTGGAGTTGAGATCGCCTATTACATCGCCCATGTTTTCGTCCGGCACAGTTATTTTCATGTTCACTATCGGCTCAAGCAGCACCGGTTTGCACAGTTCCATAGCTTTTTTGAACGCCATCGAACCGGCCACTTTGAAAGCCATTTCTGAAGAGTCTACAGTATGAAAAGAGCCGTCATAGAGTGCCACTTTGAAGTCTACCACCGGATAGCCCGCAAGAAAGCCTTCAACACTGGCTTCCTGAATCCCCTTGTCAACAGCAGGAATATATTGGCGCGGAATAACACCGCCGACAACTTTGTCCTCAAAAAGATAACCTTCGCCACGCCCGGTCGGAGCCATTTCTATCCAGCAGTCACCATACTGACCGCGCCCTCCCGACTGCTTCTTATATTTCCCCTGCACCTTGGCCGTGCCGCGAATCGTCTCAAAATATGGCACCTTCGGCGTTTTCAGGAGTACCTCAACCCCAAATTTGCGTTTCATCTTTTCAACGATTACCTCCAGATGAACCTGCCCCATACCTGAAATAATAAACTCTTTTGTCAGCGTGTCACGGTGAGATTCAAGGGTAGGTTCTTCTTCAATCATGCGGTGCAGTGCGTTGTGAATTTTGTCTTCGTCCGCTTTGGTCTTCGGCTCTATGGCATACGATATCACCGGCAGTAACTGTTTGGCCGGTTCATAAATGATCGGTTTGGCCGGATCACAGAGAGTATCGCCGGTGACGGTCTCTTTCAGTTTCGCTACCGCAACGATATCACCAGCAACCGCCTGTTTGATCGGGTGCTGTTTCTTCCCTTCAAGTTCATAAATCTGGCCGATCCGCTCTTCAACTCCTTTTGTGGAATTATATATGGTTGAATCAGAGTTAAGCACGCCGGAGTATACCCGGAAAATGGTGATCTTGCCGGTATACGGGTCGGAGGTCGTCTTGAAAACGAGCGCCGAGAATGGCTCCTTCTCATCCGGAGCGCGCTCGATTGTCTGCTCTGTCTTTGGATTGATACCGGACGCTTTGGTGCGATCCAGCGGCGATGGTAGGTAGGCGCAGATGGCGTCAAGCAGATGGGCAACGCCGATGTTTGAAGTTGCCGAACCGCAGAGGACAGGGGTAAATGTATTGCGCATCGTGCCGACACGTATGCCGTCTATAATCTCATCAGTGGTAAGATCACCATTCTCAAGATATTTTTCCGTGAGGGCATCGTATGCCTCGGCGACAGTTTCAATCATCTGTTCACGCAGACGCGCCGCTTCTTCAGCATAGTCGGCTGGGATAGCCCCTTCGTTAAATTTTCCAGATCCGTCTTTGGCATAAAAATAGGCTTTCATAGTTATCAGGTCGATAACCCCTTCAAAGGCAGCTTCAATACCAATCGGCATCTGAATAGCAACCCCACGGGCTCCCAGCATTTTTTCCATATCATCAATCGCCCGCAGAAAGCTGGCTCGCTCGCGATCAAGTTTATTGACGAAGGCGATGCGCGGGATTTCAAAGTCATTCGCCCACCCCCAGATTTCCTCCGTTTGCGCTTTTACCCCGGATATTGCCGAAAGAATAATGACGGCGCAATCCAGAGTGCGCATGCAGGCGCGGGTGTCAGCAATGAAGTTGCCATAACCGGGGGTGTCGACTATATGAATGGAGTGCCCATTCCATTCACAATGGTCAAGCGCTGAGGTGATGGAGATTTTCCGTTTGATCTCTTCCGGTTCAAAGTCCATGGTTGAGGTGCCATCGTCAACGCGACCAAGTCGGTCGATCATCCCGGTGTCAAACAGTATCGCCTCGGAAAGCGATGTTTTGCCGGCACCACCGTGCGCTACGATACCCAGGTTACGGATCTTGCTTGTTTCTGACTGTCCCATAAATACTGCCTCCTTGTCTTCAATATGGATTTTACTCTCTGCTCAATGTTATTCAGCATCAAAGATTTCGTTCGTATAGTATCCGTAAACCTTCCAGTGTCAGATTTTCATCAACCTCTTCAATAGTTTTTGACTCAGGGGCGATTAAAGAAGCAAGCCCACCGGTGGCAATAACCCTGAATTTTTCTTCTGATTCCGTGCGAATACGCTCAACAATGCCATCGACCAACCCGACGTAGCCAAAAAATATTCCGGCCTGCATCGAGTTGACGGTATTCTTTGCGATGACGCCAGGAGGCCTGATTATGTCAATTCTCGGCAGTTTACTCGCCCGCTGAAAGAGCGCTTCCATTGAAATGCCAATTCCTGGGGCGATTGCGCCGCCGCAGTATTCACCCTTGTCGTTCACATAATCAAAAGTTGTCGCCGTGCCAAAGTCGATAATCACCAGTGGACATGCATGTTTTTCAAAACCGGCGACGGAGTTGACAATCCGGTCTGCCCCGACTTCACCCGGATTATCGTAGAGGATCGCCATTCCTGTTTTGATGCCGGAGCCGACGACAAGCGGCTTCATCTTGAATAAATCGTGGCAAATGGCCTCCATCACTCCGGTCAAAGGTGGGACTACCGAGGAGATAATAGAAGCTGTAACCCCGGAAAATTCAAGCCCTGCCTGGTTAAAAAGAGTATGAAGCAGCACCTGATATTCGTCGGAGGTGCGGGATTTGTCGGTCGAAAGCCGCCAACTGCGAAGCAGCAGCGTACCTTCGTACAGGCCAAGCACTATGTTGCTGTTGCCGACGTCAATAACGAGAAGCATTTCAGATTACCCTCACATCTCCGGAGATGACCCGGTACAGTACTTCATCGTCTGATCTAAGCAGCAACGCCCCATCCGCATCGATGCCGATAAACGTGCCACCGGTACATTCAGTGCCGGAATCGCTCACTATGACCTGACGCCCGTTGGCATTGCAGCGGCGCTGCCACTCTTCGCGAACCGGTCCGAATCCGTAAGCCAGAAAATCTCTGTAGAGGCGATCCAGTTCGTTCAGCATCGCACTTGCAAAGCGAGACCTGTCAACTCTTCTGCCGGATTCCAGCAGCAGAGACGTTGCCGGGTGGCGCAGGTCGTCAGGGAACTCTCCGGCGGTCATATTCAGATTAACGCCGATGCCGAGGATCACAAAATTGATGCCATCGGTTTCCGCACTCATTTCATTCAGCAGGCCAGCAACTTTTTTTCCGGCTATCAGAACATCGTTAGGCCATTTTATTTCAGGGGTCAGGTCAGTTGTCTCCTCAATCGCCCTGGCAACCGCCACCGCAGATAGAAAGGTCAGTTGCGGCGCTTCATTCGGCATGATTGCGGGACGCAACACAACTGAACAGTAGAGATTGACCCCGGCAGGTGAAGACCAGATTCTGCCGCGCCGACCCTTGCCACCAGTCTGGGCGTCAGCAAGAACCACAGTCCCCTCGGCGGCTCCATCTTCAGCCAGTCGGAAAGCATCAGCGTTGGTTGAGGCGGTCAGTGGCAAAAACTCAAGACGACGACCGATTGTTAAGCTGTCAAGCTGAGCCGACACCTCGTGCGGATTGATGACATCAGGTGTAGAAATCAGCCGATAGCCTCGTGACGGCACAGCTTCGATGCCATATCCCATGTTCCGCAGTGAAGTTATCTGTTTCCAGACGGCGGTCCGCGACACCCCAAGTTCTCTGCTAAGCAACTCGCCTGAGATAAAGCCGGTTTCAGTACGGAACAGGCGCAAAATTGTGCCGACTTTGGGGTGCATCTGTTACCTCGTGAGCGTAGGTTTGTAACACATATTATTTATGGTGGGCAAGCTTCATGGTGAATGTTTGCAGCAGTTCATCATATCAGGTTGCAGTTGAACAGACCCACCGTGAAACAAAACATTCCCGAGGTCAGCAGAATCATCGATTATTTACTACCGCATTCAAAACACTATTCAGTTCATTCCGGAACGCATTGTAACTTGGCATGTCAATCTGTTCAGGGTCAACTTTGCCTGAACGCACCCATTCAGCCTGTTCCTGCGCGTCGGCATCATGGCCAATCAATTTGTTAAGACGGTTTTTGAGGGAGTTGGGGCTATCGTCATTTCCAGAAGCGTCTTCAAGTGCATCACAACGTTGGTATGAATCCTGCTTGAGTGCGCACAACAGCCAGGCTTCGGATTTCGGCAGCGGGAGCATGGCGACGCCATGAGGAAAGCCGGCTCGTTGAAAACCACACTTCATGGAGTCATATTTGTCCTGCCATACCCTTCTTGAAGCTGAATTTGTGCTGTCCGTATCTCTGAATAACACGGCAATAACATCAGTGCTGGTCTCTTTTTGCAAAGCTTTGGCCATTAGCCCGAGGGTATTGGTGTTACGCACAAAAAGTGCAGTGCCTTTGCCACGTTTAATACCAGGCAAAATCGCCGGATCTTTTTTGCCCCGTTCATTCAGTTCTTTTTCAGCGACGAAACTAACTCCTTCGCTGTCTGCGTTATACCCCTCAATGAGAGAATATTTCAGACGATTTTCAATCAGACGGTCAACAATCCACGCCATCGGCCCCGGATCGAACCTCATTCCTTTGGCCGTAGGCACCATTTGCCCCATGTCGGTTTTCCCCTCACCGGAGAGCATCAGAATCATTGCTGCACACTCTTTCGCTCAAGCTTTTCAACCAACGCCGATAAATCGGTATCGACAAAGACCTCACCGGGGCCAAGTGCATTAAGCTTATTGGCCGTATCCGGTAGATCAAAATAGCGTGTGCAGCGGGTAAATCCATTTTTTGATTTATAGAGCAGAATCACCGATTCTTTCGCGACATCATCCGGCAGGTAGTTGAGAATCATTGGGCTATGGGTAGTGACCATGACCTGCTGAGGTGCGGAAACAAGTTGCTGAACCAGTTTGTCAATGAGTTCGGGGTTGATACCATTCTCAATCTCATCAAACAGCAAAAAACGGTGATCGGTCCTCGTTTGGGCAAGTATAGCCAGAAGCCGCAACATTCCGTCGTTAATATGTCGAGCCTCTGTCTCCATGCCAAATTGGGAGTAATCCTCATGTATCAGCAGTTTCTTCCATCCGGCTCTAATTGCACTGGTTTTGAAAGCGGTAATGTGCGGATAATATTCTTTGAGGCTATTCAAAAGCGGTAAGCGTTTATCTACAGGGAGTGTATGCAGAAAGGCTGACAACTTTTCGCCGCCCAAACCGATATCAGACGCGCTTCGTGCACGTTGCCGCATCAGATGCGGAGAGAGAAGTTCCAGTGATTTTATATTGGCAAAGAACGAGTGTAACTCTCGAAGCGCCGGTACTTTATCCAGAACCGTGCTCTTTAATTGAGACAAGACAGAACCATGATATTCGAAATGAATTTGAAATGTTTTCTCACCAGCAATCGACACAACTCCATCAGAAACTTTCATGATTTGCATACCATCAGCAACCACGCTTTCGGTTGTGCAGCGCATCTGTTTAGGATTAAAAGTTGCTTCCCATTTAACCTGCGGTGCTGATGGTAGAGATAACTCGACCTCCAGCGTGATCAATTGTTTTTTCAGCATCCGGCAGTTAAGGTCAGCAGCGCTCCAGTCCCGATCCTTCAACCATTCATTAACCTGGCCGATCATGACGTTGTTCATGAAATCAAACGCCTGCAACAAGGTTGTCTTACCGGCTCCGTTCAGGCAGATGAGGCAGTTGAATTTGACAAGGGGCAAGGAGAAATCTACCAGCGATTTGAAATTGTCGATTTTTATATGGTGGATCATGCCAAAGCTCCTGTTTACCGTTCCTCTCGTTCCTACGGACTCAGTGAAAATGCATTCCCGGACGCTCCAGCATCCTGTATACGTGACGCTGGAGCGTCACAGGCTGCGTTCCCACGCTGGAGCGTGGGAACGATAAAGACTGAAATAGCTCTTCAGTTACCTGAAGCATTGGTGGCCTGTATCCAATCCTTCGGAGGTGGCGGTTCCATAATAGGTGGTTCTTGATCTGCTTTGTACCAACCTGGGCGCTGCACTCTCAGTTCTTTATACGTCTCTTTAAAATAACTGGCGTATGGCAGCATTTCACCCGCTGTTATTGATTGATGCATTCCTTTGCGCCATGCCGATTTTTCTAACGTTCCAACAACCAAATATCTGTTTCCAACAATTTCAGGAATAGTTTCAACAAACAAATCAGTTAGAAAATTCTCAATTTCGTTTTTATTGGCAATTAGCAAATCGCAAGCCTTGCAGTAACGACATGTATAGTTGAGTGCAACTAAATTCAGCGGTTCAACGTGAATCAACAATGGGATTTTCCTTTGCCCAGTTTTGTGCTGACAATATGGACAACTGGAATAACGTAAATCCGGATAAGGATTCAGGACAAAACAGTATCGTACAGGTAATTCGGATGGTAGTAGTTTTATCGATTCTGACATACGATCTTCTCTCCGGAATTAATCTTGTTACGCAACTCCTGTTGCGTAACGCACTGGTTCGACAAGCTCACGCTTGGCGTGGGAAGTTGATTTGGTAGGGTGGGCAGGATTTATTGCCCTCCAGTTGCTTCGTCCGCGTGGGCAAGGTGAAGCTTTGCCCACCCTACCTCACGGCCTTATCCCCTTGTCCGGCCTTCGGCCACCTTCTCCCCGGGGGAGAAGGCATGATTTTAATTATCGTTCCCACGGTCTCCGTGGTAATGCAGCCCCGTGCGCTCCAGCGTCCTGTATTCGTGACGCTGGAGCGTCACAGGCTGCGTTCCCACGCTGGAGCGTGGGAACGATAAA
This sequence comes from uncultured Geobacter sp., assembly GCA_964418315.1. GTDB lineage: Bacteria > Desulfobacterota > Desulfuromonadia > Geobacterales > Pseudopelobacteraceae > JACRCG01. The sequence continues at coordinate 15,571 of CAYQMO010000078.1, forward strand.
ATTCTTAAAAAGGACTTTATCAGTCAGCGATGACAAACCTCCGCTCGCCAACTGAACGATAAAACCGTAGGTTGCCGTTTATACTTCACACGGTCAAAATTTGCGTTTTATCGAACATCTGAAATTTTAATGTAAGCAATGTAGCGAGTGCTG
>CAYQMO010000079.1:0-7067 GCA_964418315.1 uncultured Geobacter sp.
ACTCATGGATAACGTTGGCCTTCCTCTCACTGTAGAAATCGGAGCTGCTATCAACTCTTCGGGGCGAGAGTGCCGTCTCTCCCTGATCAACATCTCCGGACAAAAAGAAATCGTGCCGCAGGCAGATGAAATCGGCCACCATAGCGGCAGCACGCTGGTGTCAGGAAATATTGCCCTTGAGCTTGGCGTTTGTTCAATTCGGGAGGCGCTTGATGCCGCAATGGAAATGCTCAAAGAAAAGGCGCTGGAAAGAAGCGTTATAATCCATCGGGATCTGGTTTCGGAGTCCAATCAACGCATCGTGGCAGACTTTGAAATGCTCAAGCAGATACTGTTCAGCCTGCTTGCCAATGCGATCAGATTCTCCCCGGCAGGGGGAGAGGTGGATGTGAAATCTGTGCGGGACGGTGATGAGCTGATAATCAGCATTACGGATGTTGGCAGAGGAATCAGGAAGGAAGAGATCCCTAACCTCTTCGAAGCCTTTACTCCCCTTGATTCTATATATACTCCGAAAAATGAAGGCTCCGGTCTCTGTCTTGCCCTGACACGGCAGTTGGTGGAACTCCATGGTGGAACAATCCGGGTTGAAAGTGAATTCGGTACAGGGAGCAGCTTCAGCGTAAGCATTCCGCTCAAAAGCTGTCAGGGGGTAACGTAATTATTCTTTCATTCCGCCACTACTTCCCGATGCAGGGCATCCTTACTTGCAGCCTTAGCCGCGTACATGAGGCGGTCGGCCCGCCCGATCACTTCATCAATAGTAGCCGGTGATTTCAGATAGGTTACCAGGCCGATGCTGAAGGTCACCGGCCAGTTTTTTTCCACATTTATTTTCAACTGCTGCTGAATTTTGTCAGCCACAATATCTGCCGCTTCCCCATCTGTTTCGGGAAGCAACAGTGCAAACTCATCACCACCCAGACGAGCAATCGTATCTATTTCCCGGACAGACTTTGAAAGTACTGTTGCCACCTGTTTCAAAAGCCTGTCTCCTTCGGCATGCCCTTTGGTATCATTGACTTTCTTGAAGTTATCTATGTCGAGATATGCAATTGTGAAGGGGTCATAATAGCGAAGGTTTCTCCGCATCTCTCCTGCAACCATTTCATAATAACTACGCCTGTTGGGCATGCCGGTCAGGTGATCTGTCCGGGCTAACACGTTTTCCCTTTCGAGTGCATCCTTGAGGGCGGAGATAACTGTGGTCGTCAGGATAAAAAGTGACAGTTTTATGGCGTCGTTCCAATACATTGCAAAATTGGCATTCGAAAATTGCCCGGCTTTTATTTCAACCGCTAACCATCCCAGAGAGCATGCAAAGGAGAGCAGATAGCCGATCTTCCTCCCGACACACCAGGCGGCAAGGATAACTGGAACGAGATAAAATGGCACCAGCGAGTGGACGTGTCCGACGATCCCGTCTACCACGCTCACGGCAACAGAGAGAAACAACGCAAGCAAGGTAACAAGCCAATGCGGCAGTTTTGCGAGGTAATCGACTAATTTCATGCACAACCTCCAGGAGTATTCCGTAAGTTGTTCGCAATGAGTATGCCAGCATACCGTTTTTCTGCTGAGGTTGTAATTAACTGATTCGTAACGATAAAAGTATGAATAAATCAGGTGCGCAACTGAATCCCGTAAGCTGCATCCATCATATATAACGAAGCCGTCATATTCGATAGACCATCAGGGTGCCAAACATGCAACTCAATCGTCACAATCACGCCGTTATACGGGGAGTTACGTGACAACGATCGGCAAGCGCTCTTTGGCATATTAGTTGCTGAACAACCATGTAGCAGAATTAAAGCCGCAACCAATTTTTTAAAAGGAGAAATGTCATGGAAAATTACACAAAAAGCCAACAACATGGAGCCTTGCAGAGGCTAAAGAGTTCTTTCACCGAGATTTTCGGAAAACCTGAATCGGCATCTTTGAATGCCAAGCCGCCCACTGAAAAAGTTGACGGCAAAGATTGTACAAAAATTCAATAAAGGTACCTCGAAAAAAATAAATGGAGTTGATCCGACAGAGGAATATACTACGCAAGTGTGGAATATTCTCCATGACCTAGTGTAAATCCCATACTAAGACATTGTATTTATAGACTATTCTGTTTGGCACGACAAATGCTCATCCAGAATATACCTACAAAAAACACCTTCAAAAGGAGAATTTGCACTATGAAAAAAACAACCGTATTAATAGCCGCGCTCTTTGCCTTCTCAGCACCAATTGCCTCTTTTGCTGCCATGGATCATGGTTCCATGAAAATGGATCATGATGCCAGTAAGGGTGATATTGCCCATGAAGAAGTTGTGAATGGAATTAAGACGACTTTCAAGGTTATCGGTATGAAAGAACATTTGAAGGCGATGAACATGGAAATGCCGAAAGAGATGAAAGAAACCCATCATATTTCAGTCGAGTTTAAAGATGCCAAATCGGGCAAGCCTATGACCGAGGGTGAGGTTAAGGTGAAAGTGCAAAACCCGGATAAAAGCGATCAGAGTAAGGATTTGATTGGAATGCAGGGGCATTTTGGCGCCGATTTCGATATGTCTAAAAAAGGGAAGTACGGCGTCATGTGCAAGTTCCAGTTGAAAGATGGTAAAACCCGCAGCGCAAAATTCTGGTATACGGCGAAGTAATTTCAAATTTCCGATTAGATCACTTACCGGGGCGGGCTTCATGGCTCGCCCCAATTTTTTTTAAGCCCAAACTTTTTATTGACAACACCTTTTAAATGTGCAAAATTCACATTTAGCAGATATCGCATTTCAGGGTTTGTCAATCATGTCAGACAACATTACTTCAAAATCAGATGAAACGGCCACTGCCACTAATGGTGAGGAGACAGCTCTAAGTAAAACGGTGAGCCGTCTGCTGGCTCCTTTGGCTCGTCTTTGTCTTGCTAACGGCGTTACCTTTACGGCAGCCGAAGAGGCTCTGAAACTGGCTTTTGTGCAAGAGGCCAATGCACTTCAGCCGGGAGCCCACGAGCATGGAATGGTCAGCCGCATAAGCACCGCCACCGGCATAAACCGCCGAGAAGTGACGCGTTTGTCTAAAACAAAAACAGCAGAGCGCACCAGCAAACAACCGCGCGCTTCCGAGATTCTTGCCCGCTGGACGACAGATCCCCTTTTCAGGGACAAAGATGGTGCGCCAGGCACGTTAAACCGACTTGGTACAGCGCCAAGCTTCGAAGCTCTGGCACAGACGGTTACTCGCGATGTTCACCCCCGCAGTATGATGGACGAACTGATCCGTCTGGGCATTGTAACGTTTGACGAAAAGCTCGACCAGGTATCACTGACACGTACTGATTTTGTGCCAAAGAGTGATTCCCTGCAGATGCTTGGCTTGCTGGGAGATAACGTCGGCGATCATCTCAATGCAGCGGTAGCCAACGTTTTACACGATGGTACCAGGCACCTCGAACAGGCCGTCTTTGCCGACGAATTGTCTACCGAGTCAGTTGAAGCATTACGACCGCTTATCAATGATCAGTGGAAGGTTCTTCGTGAAAAAATGGTTCCGGCTCTCACGGCGTTTATTGAGGCAGATAAACTTGCCGGTCGCGCACAGAATCAGCGTATCCGCATCGGACTTTACTCCTTCGCCGAAACGACTTCAGAAGATAATTCATCAAATAAGAATCGGGTTAACCGCCGTTTTCGTAAACCAGCCGTACAGGAGAATTCAGATGAAATCTGACTACGCGCAAAGAACACTATCTGTCTGGCGGTTAGTTGCCTTTTATATTTTCAGTGCCGTCATTATCACCGGATGCGGTAACAGTGAAGAGACTACAACAGCCGGGGTCGGCACTGGTGGTACGGGCACTCTGGCAAAGGTAATATCCGGTTCTGTTGCCGACGGCTACCTTGTCAACGCAACCGTATTCCTCGACAGAAATGGCAATGACCGGTTGGATGCAGGTGAGCCGTCCACTAAAACTGATATAAATGGTGCGTACACACTCAGCGTCGATCCAGCAGATATCGGTAAATACCCCATTTTTGCACAGGCAATCCAAGGGGTAACCATTGACAAAGACACGAACCAGACGGTTGCAAACAGCTATATCCTCAGCTTGCCGAAAGAGTTTGTCAGCGACTCGGTCAACAGCAATTTCATCAGCCCCATCTCGACGCAGATCTATAAAACAAAGATCGAAAATCCCAACATGCCACTGGACGACATAATGGATCAATTGCGAGTGAATATGAACCTACCTGACGGAATAAATATGCGTGCAGACTATGTAAGCCTTGGGGCAGCCACCTCACTTGATCCTAACAGGCATAACTATCAAATCATGCACACTATGGCGCAAAATATGGTTCCTCCGAGGGTTATGACGGGAACAGGAATGATGGGGAGGTGATCAGACAGACAGGTTGGATGGCAGGCAGACAATTCACAGCAGCAACAATCAAAACACAAAAGGAGAAATAATCATGAAAAAACAGCTCATTGCAGCAGCAACAACCGTTCTCGCCGTTGGTCTTATCGCAGGCTGCGGCGGTAGCGGCAGTAACAGCAGTATGAACCAGGCCGACAGCACAATGATAAATCAGAGCAGCACGATGATGACTCAGAGCAGCGTTGGAAAAAACGTCATCGCCGGAGCGGTAGCCGACGGCTATCTCGTCAATGCAACCGTCTTTCTGGACAGGAACAGAGATTACCAGTTAAATCAGGGTGAGGTTTCCACCACCACAAAAGCAGATGGTTCCTATCAACTGATAATCGATACAACGGATCTGGACAGCAATGGTAAATTAAAGTATCCAGTCGTGGCTCTTGCTATTGCCGGAACTACCTACGATCTGGACGATCCGACCCATACACCACTCAAAAGCAGCTACGTCATGAGTATGCACGCCGTATCCGTTACGCCGTCTGTATCGGGAGAGGTAACCGGAAGTGTAAACAACTTCATCAGCCCTATTTCTACTCAAATTCGCGAAATGATGGAGACGGGAAAATATGACAATATTCAAAGTGCCATGGCTGATCTCCGTATTAAATTGGGCATGCCGACGGAAACAAACTTGCTTCAGGATTATATGGCCGCTAAACATGTAGGCATGCACACTGCAGCGCAAAATATTGCCAATGTTATGGGATTAAAGACGGCACAGGTAATTGAATCCGGCGGAACAACACCCACTGTTCATGTGGAACGGTATCGAGGTATGGTAGGGGCTATTTTCAGTAATATGTCGTCAATCAGAGGAGCTAATGCGCCAACTAAAATGCCTGAGCTTGCTAATATGATGACCCCTGCTCTTGATCGTATACCGATTCCGAAGGGGGGGATGCCTTACCGAAATATGTCATCAGCCTTCCGTGGCGGTATGGGGATGATGGGACGTTAACCCTAAATGTAGGCCGGATGACAGAAAGTCGTTGTCGGGGCGAAGCCGTGGGAGATGTAATATCAGATCGGTGGTGTGAAATCACGATGTTAATTTAATCGATTGGATTCGGGCGGGGCATAAGATGCTCCGCCTTTTTTTTGAAAAAAGCTTAGACGGTAAACATCACCAGGCGCACCCGATACTCCACACCGACAAATGTTTAAGATTATGCTGAGTAGTTACGATAATTTTACGATAATTTTTATGCAATTTTTATAAAAAGGTGTATGATTCGGTACGTGTTTCATTGTAATAAGGTTGTCATAAGTGATGACAATGTTGTACTGATAGACAGTTTTCAGGCATTTAGCTATATCAAAAAGCGTTCTGATTATTGCTGTTAGTTAAGTGAACCCTTACATTAAAGTTGAAAGGAGCATAATACACAGATGACTGATAAGAGCTGTAAAATCCGCTGTTATCTGGTGGCCGGTATTCTGCTGATAATATTATGTGCCGGTTCTGCTATTGGCAACAGCGGTGCCAAAGAAATTTTAACCCCTGCTGAGCGGACCTGGCTCATCGCAAACCAGTCACGCATCGTCCTTGCGGTTGAAACAGGATATGCGCCTTTTGTATTTATTGACTCCAAAGACCAGCCAAAAGGGCTCGCTCATGATTACATGCTCCTGCTCGAGGCAAAACTTGGTGTCAATTTCAAACAGAGGCGTTTTTCCTCTCTAGACGATATTTTTGCAAAGGTGCGTAGCGGTGATGTTCACATTGTCAACGCCGTCACAAAAACTGCACGACGCTCTGAGTTCTTATCCTTCACCGAGCCATTTATTCGCGTGCCGAATGTCATTGTCGTGCGCAAGGAGCGCACAGGTCAGATGCGTGAAGGTGATTTGAAGGGCTTGAAAGTGTCACTGGTTAAGAGTTACGCCGTAACGGAACAGCTCACAAAAACGGAACCATATTTCGAACTTGACTTGGTTCCGGACGATCTTACCGGGCTTTTCAATGTTTCCTTCGGGCGTTCCGATGCGACTGTCATCGATCTTGCCACGGCGTCCTACCTGATTGCGCAGAAGGGTATCACCAATCTCCGTGTAGCCGGTGAGACAGGAGCAGACATTCAACTTGCGATGGGCGTCCCGTCAACTGAAACGACGCTGCACGGCATCATCCAAAAGGGACTGGATTCGATCAGTGAGGCAGAGCGGCAGAACATCCGCACGCAATGGATTAATACGTACAGCCGGAGCATCTTCAGCGATAGACGATTCTGGTATGCTGCGGCTGGCCTGTTTTCCGTTATCTGTTCTGTTGTCGTCGGCATTCTTTTATGGAACCGCACGCTCCGGCGGCAGGTGGCTCTTCGTACTGAAGACCTCGCCGCTGAAAAAGAGCTGTTACGGCAGAGCGAATACACACTTCAGGAACAGAATGAAGAATTGCAGGTGAATGAAGAGGAACTGCGGGTGCAAAATGACGACCTCCAGGCGACTGAAGAGATGCTGCGGCTTCAGATCAGCGAATATGAGGCTAGTCAGAAGCTGTTAAAAGAGAGTTACGAACGGTTTCGTGCGCTGCATGAAGCGTCATTCGGCGGCGTTTTTGTCCACGAAAACGGCGTTATCCTGGAATGCAACCAGGGGCTTTCAGAGATGACCGGATATTCGGTGG
>CAYQMO010000079.1:7077-8407 GCA_964418315.1 uncultured Geobacter sp.
TACCGGAGGAATATCAGGAAGAGGTGGCCATTAAAATCCGGGAAGGCTTTTCGGAGTTATATGAAGTTGAAGGCATTCGCAAAGATGGCACTCGCTACCATGTAAGAATTCGCGGAAAAAGCATTTTCTATATGGGGCGCTCGGTCCGAGTAACCGATATGCGCGATATCACCGACCGTAAACGGGCTGAGGAAGAGCACAAACAGCTTGAACATAAATTCCATCAGGCCCAGAAACTGGAAAGCCTCGGCGTACTTGCAGGCGGTATCGCCCATGACTTTAACAACATTCTGACTGTCATTATGGGGCATTGCTACATGGCCAGAGAGGACATGATCCCTGAGCACCAATTTAAAGCCGCTTTTCAGAAGATCGAAACCGCAGGCAGTCGAGCCAAAGACCTCTGCCGTCAGATGCTGACATATGCAGGTAAAAGCCCGATGGAGCAGACGCAGATCAATCTATGCCTTTTGGTCGATGAAGTCGTCAAGATGCTGCAAGCCGCCATCAAGAAGAATGTCACCATAATGCTTGACCTGAAATGTGATGTTCCCGAAATTAACGGCGACACCGGCCAGATACAGCAGATAATCATGAACTTTATCATCAACTCTGTCGAGGCTATCGGTGATGTTAACGGTAAAATCCGGGTGGTGCTCACCAATATGGTTTTTGAGAAAGACGGAACCGAAACAGATACGTTTGGCACCGTCATCAAGGCTGGAGCATACGCTTGCCTCGAAGTAAGCGATACAGGCTGCGGTATGGATGAGGCAACACAGAAGCTGATTTTCGAACCGTTCTTCACCACCAAATCCACCGGTCGCGGACTCGGCATGTCCGCCATACATGGCATTATCAAATCACATGGCGGTGCTCTGCAACTGACCAGTAAACCGGGTGTCGGCACAACCTTCAAGGTCTTTTTTCCCATTCCTCCAGCATCCGACTCTGCTGCAACCTCCCTAAAAACAACAGTTCTGATTGAAAATGCGAGCGGCACTATTCTGCTTGTGGAGGATGAGGAACTTCTACGTGTTATGGGGAAAGAGTTGCTGGGTGCACTTGGCTTCACCACCATGACCGCATCAAACGGCAGCGAAGCGCTTGAAATCTACCGCGAGCGAGGCAGTGAGATCGATGTAATCCTGCTGGATCTGGTAATGCCGGTGATGGGCGGTATCGAGACCTATCAAGAACTTCGCAGAATCAGCCAGATCGTCCCGATTATCATCTGTAGCGGCTTCGGCGTGGAGTCGATTGAGAATGTCATCGAAAATGATCCGCACGCCGGATTCATGCACAAACCGTACAATCCTGGAGAGTTACG
>CAYQMO010000079.1:8507-15364 GCA_964418315.1 uncultured Geobacter sp.
GATTCCTCTTACTGTTTTTTTTCATATCCGCCATGATACGGCCAGCTCAAGGAGCCGCACCTGAGCCAGAAGCACAAGTATCACAAAAAGAGTGGCAAATATCTGCTGGTGCCGGGTTGATTGTTGCTCCAGCCTTTACCGGTGCTAAAACCTATAATCTTCTTGCTGTTCCGGATATCCTGATCACTTATAAAGAGCTGTTTTTTGCCAATGTCAAGGATGGGGTTGGCTATGCGCTTATAAATAGTGACGGCTGGCGGGTCGGGCCGGTTGTAACGTATACATTCAGCCGCTCTGAAAAGGATGGTGGCTCTCCCTTCCGGGTTGCCGGGGGGAGCAGTGACGCCCTGCAGGGTATGGGTGATATTCCCGGCGTTGTTTCGCTGGGAGGATTTGCGGAATATTTTTGGAAACCGTATAAGGTTAAGGTGGGGCTGCATAAGGGGGTTACCGGACATGCAGGGGTGGCTGGAGAGGCGGGCATCAGCTATGGCGGGGTCTTGGCACACGATGGCTCTCCGCTGATCTTTTCGTTTGGTCCGCATGTAAAATTCGGCGATCAGAATTATACCAACGCCTATTGGGGCATCTCGCCGGAACAGTCGGTGCGGAGCGGCTTGGAGCCGTATCATGCTAATGGAGGCATCACCGCTTATGGAGTCAACGTCTTTGCTCTGAGGCCCTGGTCGAAAACGGTTTCCATTTTCGGCATCGCCGGTTTTGACCGTCTGGCTCCCCCAGTTGCCAGCTCTCCACTGGTGCGCGCTCGTGGCTCTGAAAACCAGGCGCTTACTGGCCTGTTTCTCAGCTACGGTTTTTAAACCCACTCCTCATGCCCCAACGGTGCCCGATTCAACTCTTCCATATAATTCCGCCAGGATGGCATAAACTGATCCATCAGGGCAACAAAGCGGCTGCTGTGCGACGGTTCCAGCAGATGCACCATCTCATGCACGACCACGTACTCCAGACATTCCGGCAGTTTCTTTGCCAATTCCGTATTAAGTCGAATATTCCGTGCACGGCAGTTACAACTACCCCACTTTGTTTTCATCCGTTGATAAAAAGTTTTCTCCACCTTCACGCCCAAGAGTGGTTCCCACTTACTGACTATCGGCGGAACAACAATTTTAAGCTGTTCCCGATACCATTCTGCCAGACTATCCCGCTTCTGCTCATCACTCGCACCCGGCCTGATATGCAGCACCATCTGATTGTGCTTCAATGACACGAAAGCCGCCGCGTCCTTTTCCTCTACCTTGAACAGATAACGCTTCCCCCACAGGTAATGGCTTTCCCGGTCGAGATATTCTCGCGGTGTTTCACGTACCTGCCCTTGTAGCTTCTGTTGTTGCTTCTTGATCCAGGCTAGCTTGGAGATGGCAAACACGCGGATATTATCGAGGGTCATCCGTTTTGGTGCAGAAATGCGTACCCTGCCAGCAGGCGGATAAACGCTAAGGTGGATATTCTTGATCTCCTTCCTTACCACGTCAATGGCGATGTCACCAATTTTGATCTGCGTGGTCATCAATATTCCTTCTGCTTTTCTACAATGAGGAAGATCCGCTCGACCTCGGCCACGTTCTGTAATATTCCGTACAAAGCCGCTTTGATGACATTTTCCTTTGCCTGTACTCCTCGCCAGCCGTCAGGCCGAGTGTGCTTTACCGTTTCGTCGATCCTGATAGCCAGTTCAAGCATTTCGCCTTTTGTAGAGTCCGCATACAGAGGAGATGGGTCGTTCACGCCGTTCGGATTCCCAGAAAATGCTCCTTGCCTGAGATTGTTAAAGATAGCACGGCGTCCAGGAGTATCCAGTTGTTCGGGGGTATCGTCAGCCTGCCCAGCATCAACCCGCTTCGCCAGTTCGGCAATCTTTTTCAGATACTCCTCGTAGTTATCCGCCTGTTCTTTACGGAACTTGATGATCTCGTCCAGAATAGCCGACATCTTGTCGTAATAGGCCGGATCATTGAGGTGCTCCTTGATGATCTTGCTGCGCACGTTATTCTCGATGGTTTCAGCTACGGCGTTCCTGTTCCCTTTCAGTCCATCAGGCAGGTTGTTGATGGCGTTGGCAATGCCGGTGTTCACGATCAGGTCCAGCAGCGGCATATTATCGAAGGGCGAAATCTTCCGTGGTGCATCGGCTTCGATATAGGTATCGATGAGGTGTCGCATATCGGCTTCATACGCTTTCAGGTCCAAGTTCTCGGCAGCGGCGTTGCGGATAATCTCCCGCAGTTTGAGGTAGCGATCCAGATCCTTATTGATCCGCTTGATGTCGGCATCGCTGTAACCGGCTTTGCCCAGTTCATCAGCAATATTGGCGTAGGCACGTACCAGTGCGACGGTTGCCTTGTAGAGCGCGGCGCGTTGCGTTTCGTGAGTTTTTAAGTCCTCCGGTATCTCGGTATTGCCGCAGAAATAATGGATATGCTCCAGCTCACCCTTGGGTGGAGCCACCGGCTCGCAGAGCATGGCGATTGCTTCCAGCGCATTGTCCAGCCGTTCCTTCCCTTTGGTCAGGCGGTCTTGCAGCAGAATATCGGGATCGACACCACCGGCGCTGTGATCCAGCTCGGAGGTATAAACCGCGATGGCGTTCTCCACTTTCTTGAAGAGATCCTTGTAGTCAACGATATAGCCGAACTCCTTATCTTCCCCATCCAGGCGGTTTGTTCGGCAGATGGCCTGGAACAGCCCGTGATCCTGCATTTTCTTGTCGATATAAAGATAGGTGCAACCGGGTGCATCGAATCCGGTCAGCAGTTTATCCACTACCACCAGCAACTTCATGTTGACCGGCTGCTCCTTGAACAGCTTCTTGGCGTGATCCTCGTACGCCTCGGTATTGGGCATACCACTGTTTTTCAGCAACGTGGTGTAGGTGGTATAGATGGATTCCTTATCCGTTTCCGTGTTCGCGCCGGTATCCTCCAGGGTGATGTCTCTTGCCTGAGGGTTGTAGGAGGTAATGACGGCACACTTGCCTTTGAAGGAGGTCTTCTGGAACAGCTCGAAATACTTGCACGCCTCATAGATGCTGGAGGCCACCAGGATAGCGTTGCCGCGTTCGTTGGAGAGGCGAGGCTTCACGCTGAAGTCGAAGATGATGTCTTCCACCACCCGATCCATACGGGAGCGTGAACTGAGCACGTTCTGCATGGTGCCCCACTGCTCGCGCAGGGCCGCCTTCTGCCAATCGTTCAATCCTCTTGTCTTGGCGTCGAACCAGGTGTCGATCCTGTCTTCCGAGCCGAGCCGCTGATCGATGTCACGAGCCTCGTAGATCAGGTCAAGCACAACCCCGTCCTCGACCCCCTCGCTGAACTTGTAGGTGTGGATGTATTTACCGAACACTTCCAGGCTGGTCTGCTTGTCCTGCTTGAGCAGCGGTGTGCCGGTAAAGCCGATAAACACCGCATTGGGCATGAGCGCCTTCATGGTGCGGTGCAGCTTGCCGCTCTGGGTGCGGTGACATTCATCCACGAACACGAAAATCTCGCCGGTCGTCGGGCAGGGTTGCGCTTCCAGATCTTTGATGAATTGCTCGAAATCATCAACTCCCTTCCTGCCAAACTTGTGTACCAGCGAGCAGAGCAGGCGCGGCGTAGCCTGACCGAGCTGGGTCATCAGGTCGCGTCCGCTGGTGGCGCGGGTCATGGGATGGCTGGCAGCGGTGAAGACCCCTTCAATCTGCTTGTCCAGTTCGTCGCGGTCGGTGACGATCACCACGCGGGCATTGGGTTTGTTCTCCAGAATCCACTTGGCCAGCAGCACCATGACGATGCTCTTGCCGCTGCCCTGGGTATGCCAGATGATACCACCCTGACGACGATGGATATGCTATTGTGCTGCCTTGATGCCGAAATACTGGTGCACACGCGGCAGCTTCTTCATGCCGCCATCAAACAGTACGAAGTCGTGCATCAGCTCGATCAGCCGCTCCTTGCTGCACATCTTGAGCAGGTACTTATCCAGCTTGAAGCGGCTGTTGTCCGCCTCGTCTTCCTTCCATTTCAGGAAATACTTCTCTTCCGTCTTGATGGTTCCGTACTGCAGCCCCTCGGAATCATTGCCGGCAAAGACGAACTGCACCGTACTGAAGAACCACTCGTTAAACTGCGGCTGCTGGTTGGAGATGTTCTGGCGAATGCCATCACCAATGGAGATGCGACTGTTCTTCAGCTCCAGTACTCCAATGGCGATGCCGTTGACGTAGAGCACCAGGTCTGGCCGTCGCTCAAAGTTGCCACGCAGGGTCACTTCCTCGGCAATGGTGAAATCGTTGCTCGCCGCCTCATTCCAGTTGATGAGATGAACGGTAACGGTGACTTTATCCGCTTCGATCTTAACCGGTACGCCGTAGCGCAGCAGTTTGTAGACTTCCTTGTTGTTGTCGTAGAGGGAGCGGCAGGGGTTGTCCGCTTCGATGCGCAGTTTGTAGATGGCGCTGCTGATCTGTGCCGGGGTGTAGCCGTTTTTGGTCAGGTAGTCCGTTAGAAGGGCTTCTTCGATGTTGCTGTTGTTCGGGAGATCCGTCTTGTCGCCGAGGTAGCGATAGCCGAGTTCGTCGCGGAACAGGGCGACGACGCGGTTCTGGGTGGCGCGTTCGGGTTGGCCGATGCTATTCATCAGCCCCTCCCGACACTTCCCAATGACCGCCTCTGGCATGACCAATGAATTTAATGCGTCCCTGTTTGACCAGTTTTGCATTGGCACGGGCGACAGCACTCAGCGATTTTCCAATTTTGGCGGCCACTTCAGCTAATGTCATGGAAGGATTAGCCCGCAGCAGCTCGATGATTTTGACTGGCGTTTTGACTGGCGTTTTGACTGGCGTTTTGACTGGCGTTTTGACTGGCGTTTTGAATGGCGTTTTCACCGAAGTTTTCACCGAAGTTTTTTTGGGTACATCACCAGGAAGTTCTTTATTTTCCTGCTCTCCGCGCGCCGCGACCAGATGGAGCGGATTGGCCAGAAACGTGAGCATCAAGCCAGACATGCCATAGTCGTAGAGCGGCGGTGCAATATCATGTTCTCTGCACTCGCGGTTTATTTTCTCGATGCCGCGTCCCCACGATTCAATATAAGGCTCCACCACAATTTCCAGCCACTCTTTGCCGTTGTCGTTATAGAGATTGACTGGTACGACCATACCCAGAATATCGCGCACTTTGTTGGGGATGTCCTCCAACAGTTTCTCCGCGTTAGTGATGCCAAGCACCGTGCCCCGGTCGTTCTTGCCTATCACCAGAGTACCTCCCTGAGCATTGGCAAAACCGCAGATCCATTTCAGATATTCATCGCGCCATGATTGCTTCCATTCGACGTTCTGGTTTTCTTTCATATCAGTCTTATCCTTCCGGTAAGCAGGTTTTGCATCATGCCTTGTTTGATTTGGCGGGTTTTGGCGAGCTTGGTTTCGAGGGTGGTGATTTCGGCGTCCATGTCGGTGAGGATGGTGGCGATGGCGGTTTGTTCTTGGGGCAACGGTATTGTCAGACTGTACGCAGAAATCTGCGGAGCCGTAAGTTGGGGCACACCTGTGCTTTCAATGGCAAACTTTACGCGGTTATTTATTGCTTCCGCGAGGAAACGCCCATCAGACTCTTGTTTGGGATGCAGGACAAGAACTCTTCCAATGGCAGTGTATGCGTGATCTCGGTAATTGGCGAAGCCGAGAGTGCCACGCGCTGTAACAGTAATTGTCCCAGCTTGATGATCGGCATAGGAACAATACCCATAGAGTCCGGAGTCCGTCAGAGCATTTGAATAGATAGGGTAGCAATGAGTTTGATCTTGATACGATATTGTTCTTGTCGAATCGACGTCTCCACCCGCTGTTATATTGAACACGTCTCCAAAAGTTTTTACCTCCCACTCCCAACTGAACCCCGGCAGGCGCTTTTTGCCGGTGAGCAATTCCTGCATAGCACCTTGTTTGAGGTGGCGTTTTTTGGTGATGAGTTGATCCAGGGATTCGATGAGGGCATCGGTGTCGCTCAACGCCTCGGCGATGGCTTCTTGTTCGGCTTTGGTTGGTGGGAGGGGAAGTGGATACTGTCTAAGTTCCTTGAGGTCCACACCTGTCTGCCCAGAAGATCGTTGCGACAACTTCTCGATGAACGAGAACAGTTTCTCCTGCTTTAAAAAATAGTATGCATAGGAACCGTCGATGTCCGATCCAGGCTTTGCCTTGATCAATGCGACGTTATATGCGCCATCAATACCTCGTAGAATCTGAAAAACTGGCGGACCATACCGGCCTATCATTATGTCGTTTTCGGTGCAGAATCTTCGTGCAAGGTGGGTTGGGACATACGTCTCATACTTGTCTGTTTTATAGTCCCGAATCTGGATAAGCCTCACATAGCCACGTTTCCACGAAGCCCGAAAGTAGCTCTTATCAGGTTGTGAGCCTCCTTCAAACTCAATCAATTCACCGATAGAGTGCTCAAGCCAATCCTCCGGAATCACCCCAACCTCGGTTTGCTTATAACCTGTCTGAATCACGGATTTACACGGATTATTGGATTTCACGGATTCAGGCAGTTGATTTTTAATCTGTGTCATCGGTGTAATCCTTGTAATCCGTGATTAAACCCCATCCGCTCCAGATGCTTGTTCACCCTCTGCTCCAACTCCGCAACCTGCTTCGAGGCCTCCGGCAGCGGCGTCTCATAACGTTCGGCCAACTCCTTCACCCGCTGGGCCAGTGCCTGACTGATACGATCCATCTCGCCGTGAATGGCGGCAGAAATAGTTGCCAGCCACTTATCTTCCACCACAAGTGTTTTGATCTCTTCCACGGTGAGCTTGGGATATTTCGCATAAGCCTGTGCATCCAG
>CAYQMO010000080.1:0-15179 GCA_964418315.1 uncultured Geobacter sp.
ACCATTCCATGGGCACCGTGTTCGAAGAGCTGGTGCGCAAGTTCAACGAAGATAATAATGAGGAAGCGGGTGAACACTGGACGCCGCGAGATGCCGTCAAGTTGATGGCAAATCTGATCTTTCTTCCCATTGCCGATAAAATTCAGTCAGGCTCATATCAGCTTTATGACGGCACTGCCGGTACCGGCGGGATGCTGACCCTGGCGGAGGAGACGCTGCTGAGGCTCACTTCTGCCCAGGGCAAGCAGGTTAAGACCTATCTGTTCGGGCAGGAGATCAACCCTGAGACCTACGCCATCTGCAAGGCCGATATGCTGATGAAGGGAGAAGGGGAGAACGCCGACCACATTGTCGGTGGTGCTGAATGGTCTACTCTGGCACATGACGCGTTTCCGGCCAAAGAGTTTGACTTCATGCTCTCCAATCCCCCCTACGGCAAAAGCTGGAAGAAAGATCTGGAGGATATGGGGGGCAAGGATGGTATGCGCGATCCCCGCTTCAAGATCACCCACGCCGATGATCCCGACTATTCGCTGGTGACCCGCTCCAGCGATGGGCAGTTGCTGTTCCTGGCCAACATTGTCTCCAAGATGAACCACAAGAGTCCGCTGGGGAGCCGTATTGCCGAGGTTCACAACGGTTCTTCCCTGTTTACCGGTGATGCCGGACAGGGGGAAAGTAACATTCGCCTCTGGATCATCGAAAACGACTGGCTGGAGGCGATTGTCGCCCTGCCGCTCAATCTGTTCTACAACACCGGCATCGCCACCTACATCTGGGTACTGTCAAACCGCAAGCCGGATGTCCGGAAAGGTAAGGTGCAATTGATCGACGTCAGCAGTTGGTTCAAGCCACTGCGCAAGAATCTGGGCAAGAAGAACTGCGAGCTGTCCGAGGAGGACATTAAGCTGGTCTGCGACACCTACCTGGCATTTGAAGAAACGGAGCAGTCCAAGCTGTTTCCCAACCAGCATTTTGGCTATTGGAAGATTGTCATGGAACGCCCGCTGCGCCTGCACAGCCAGTTGACGCTTCCGGCCATTGAATCGCTTCGTTTTGCCTCCGGCGATGAGGAGTTGCGCTCACAGTTGTATGAGGAATTCGGCGATCCCCTGTTTGACGATTTTGACAGCATTGCCAAGGTGGTTGAGAAATACCTCGCCGAATGGGGCAGCCGTGATGATGACGGCGATGACGAGGAAGGGAGCAAAAAGGGGCTGCCGGAGAAGAAAAAGAAGAAACTGCTCGATAGCAGCAGTTGGAGGCGGGATGCCCGGCTGGTTGAGAGTGCCACCGCTCTGCGCGAGGTCATCGGTGGTGAACTGTTCGAGGATCACAACCTGTTCCGCACTGTGGTGGATGATGCGTTGAAAGAGATGAAACGGGCGGGTCACGGCCCCGCCCCTACAGCGGCAGAACTGAAGATGATACTGAAGGCCGTTAGCTGGCGGGTGGAAAATGCCGCGCCGGTTATTGCCAAGATTCATAAACCTGGAAAGGTGAAGCCGGACCCGCTACGAGGCCTGTTCTTGTTCCCTACCCTTCAAGGGGAGGGCCGGGGTGGGGATGGGGTAAAGCCGGTCGTCGTCGAATACGAACCGGATACCGACCTGCGTGACACCGAACAGGTACCGCTGCTGGAAGAAGGTGGCATCGAGGCGTTTATCCGTCGTGAAGTCCTGCCGTACACACCAGATGCCTGGTTGGATGAGTCCAAAACCAAGATCGGCTACGAAATCAGCTTTACCCGCCATTTTTATAAGCCGCAACCGCTGCCGACGCTGGAGGAGATTCGTGCTGATATTCTGGCAGTGGAGCAAGAGGCGGAAGGGTTGCTGGATGATCTGTTGAAGGGTGGAAAGGCATGATTGCCGATCTTAGACCATATCCGGAATATCGGGAGTCGGGGTTGCCGTGGGTTGGACAGGTTCCTGTACATTGGACTCTTTCACCAAACCGGGCAATGTTGCGGAGACGCAAAGTGCTGGTCGGAAAGCGGCACGCCGATTACAAACTATTATCCCTCACAAATAGCGGCGTAATAGTTCGAGATATTTCAACCGGTAAAGGGAAATTTTCTGCAGACATGGGAAGTAGTCAGGAGGTACGAACAGGCGACCTTGTTTTCTGTCTGTTTGATGTACCTGAAACTCCACGAACGGTTGGACTCTCACGCCATGATGGCATGATTACCGGAGCGTACACTGTCTTTGAATGTTCGGACGCCCTTCTTGCCACTTATCTGGAAAATTTTTATAAGGCCATGGACGACCGGAAATTGCTAAGTCCGCTCTACTCCGGCCTCAGAAATACTATTCCGCCTCCCCGTTTTCTTGGCACCAAGACTCCGATTCCACCAGCAGATGAACAAGCCGCCATCGTCCGTTTTCTCAACCACACCAACCAACGGATCGAGCGCACCATTCGCGCCAAACGAAAGGTTATCGCGCTGCTGAATGAGCAGAAGCAGGTCATCATCCACCGTGCCGTCACCCGTGGCCTTGATCCGAACGTCCGCCTGAAACCGTCGGGGATTTCGTGGCTGGGGGAGATACCGGAGGGTTGGATCAAGCGGAAGATGAAACATCTTGTATCGACTGTAGGCGGAATGACACCAAGTAAGGGGCAAGAACTGTTCTGGAACGGTACAATTCCTTGGGTCAGCCCAAAAGATATGAAGGTTAGAGAGATTTTTGATTCTAAAGATCATATTTCCAACTTGGCTTTGAAGCAGACCAACATTTCACTTATAAAACCACCGGCGGTGTTAATTGTAGTTCGAGGTATGATATTGGCACGTACATTTCCAACCGCTGTGACGCGAGTGCCGATAACTATTAACCAGGATATGAAAGCATTACTCCCTAAAACCGAACTCAATGCTGACTACTTTGTCAACCTCTTAACGGGGATACAACGTGAGTTATTAAACCTTGTAGAGGAATCTGGACATGGCACTTGCTGCCTCCGGACGGACTCTTGGGAGAGCTTATTTTTACCATTGCCTCCGTTATCAGAACAGTTAAATGTTTGTGCATTTCTAAATACAGAGCTTGCAAACCTCTCCGCAACAATATCCCGCACCGAACACAAAATCGACCTCCTCCGCGAATACCGCACCCGTCTGATCGCCGACGTGGTGACCGGCAAGCTGGATGTGCGGGAGGCGGCGGCACTGGTGCCGGACAGCACGGACGACACGGACTTTGTTATCACGGACGATTTGGGCAACCCTTTATTTGAGGAGGGGGAAGACGATGGCGTTACCACCGAGGAGTGAACCGGAGCCGCTGATTCCGAAACATGGCGGCTACCGTAAGCTGAAAAGCTTTCAGATAGCGCAACTTGTCTTTGATATCACGGTGCGTTTTGTGGAACTTTATGTCAATCGCTTCAGCCGCACCTGCGATCAGATGGTGCAGGCGGCTCGTTCCGGTGTGCAGAACATCGCCGAAGGGAGCGTGGCTTCCGGCACCTCGAAAAAGACCGAGCTGAAATTGACCAATGTGGCGCGGGCCAGCCTGGAAGAGCTGCGCCTGGACTACGAGGATTTTTTACGCCAGCGTGGGCTGCCGCTCTGGGAGCCGGAAAATCCGGCGCTGCAGCGCTTCAAGGCGAAGCGCTGCTCTTCGCTGGAGGAGCTGCGGGTGTGGGTGGAGGAGGAAAGATCACTGGAAAAGGCGCACGGACTTGGGAAAGCACACGGACATGCAAAAGCACACGGACAGACACTGACTGGCACGGACGAACACGAATCAACGTGCTCTGATTTGTCAGTGGGGGACCGTGTCAGTCCGTGTTCGTCGCCTTTGCCTTTGTCCGTGGCAGGTTTACCTTCGTCCGTGTCGCCTTCCTCACTTTATGTCGCCAATGCCACTCTTTCCTTACTGAATCTTGCCTGCTATCTCCTTGATAAGCAGTTGGCAGCGCAGGCCGCTACCTTTAAGAAGGAAGGCGGCTTTACCGAAAGATTGTACCGCGTCAGGACTGCCAAAAGGGGAAAATGAGAGTCGCCGGATCAGAATTTTATCGCTTGAAACGATCTGTTTATAGGTCTATATTATGACCAATTTCGACAGAGTGAGAGGAACATACACCATGAGAGCCATCTCAATCAGTAACGACATCATCCCGATTGCGGAATTCAAAACCAACATTTCCAAATGGTTCAAAACCCTTCAGACATCCCGGCACCCGCTTATCATCACACAGAACAGCAGACCTGCCGGTGTACTGCTTTCCGCTGCCGATTACGACGAACTGGTGTATCGTAAATCATTTCTTGATTCAGTAGAGCGCGGTATTGCCGATGCCGAAAACGGCCAGATCGTCACGACCGATGAACTGCGCGCGTCACTGCGGGCACGACGCAGCAAAGCACAGCAATGCAGTTGACATGGTCGCGAGAAGCACGGGAGAATCTTGACGACATTGAAGATTTCATCGCACGGGACAGTCTGGAGCGGGCTGTCAGGTTTGTCGATGTCCTGATTGATCATGCGGAAGAGAATCTGCCCGCTAATCCGCGCAGCGGCAGAGTTGTCCCGGAAATAGGCAATCCAGAAATCCGGGAGCTGATTTATCGCGGATACCGCATCGTCTATCGAGTCAAGGGGGAAATCCTGGAAATACTCACTGTTTTTGAAGGGCATCGCCTGTTGCGGCTTGATGAATCCGGGATTCAAGAAAAGGAAGCAAGCGAATGACCACCGACACCACTGAACGCGGTCTGGAAGATCTAATCTGCATCGCCATGACCGGCAGGGCGTCCATTGTGCCGTTGCCGGTTGTGGGCTGGCAATCCCCACCGGAACCTTACGGCGGCACCGGCTGGCTGCTGGGTGATGCCCGTGACTATGATCGGGAGTATTGCGTCGATCTGGCCTATCTGCGGGGCTTTTTGAAGGCGACTCAGCCTGCAATTGCCGAAGCACTGGAGCTGGACAGCGACACGCCGGTACGCCGCCGCTTCCTGGCCCGACTGGAGAAAGAGTGCGGCAAGCGCGGCGTGATTGACCTGCTGCGCAACGGCTTGAAGCATGAGAAATACACCATCGACCTCTTTTATGGTACGCCAACACCGGGCAATGACAAAGCCGCTCTCCACTTCGCCGCCAACCGTTTCAGTCTTACCCGCCAGTTCCGCTATAGCCGCGACGAAACCCGCCGGGCACTGGATCTCGGTCTCTTCATCAATGGGTTGCCAATATCAACCTTCGAACTAAAGAACAGCTTGACCAAGCAGACGGTAGACGATGCCGTTGAGCAGTATCGCCGCGACCGCGACCCGAAGGAGCGGTTGTTCAACTTTGGCCGCTGTATCGTCCATTTTGCCGTGGATGATTGCGAAGTAATGATGTGCTCTGAGCTGAAAGGGAAGGCTTCGTGGTTCCTGCCGTTCAACAGGGGTTTGAACGACGGTGCCGGTAATCCACCCAACCCGGACGGACTCAAGACCGACTATCTCTGGAAGCGCATCCTGACGCCTCAAGGTATCACGGACATTATAGAAAATTACGCCCAGATCGTTGAAGAAATACATCCCAAGACCCGCAAGAAAAGCCGCAAACAGGTATTCCCACGCTACCACCAGTTGGACGTGGTACGGCGACTGCTGAAAAATGTACTGCAGAACGGTGCCGGCAAACGCTATCTGATCCAGCATTCGGCAGGCAGCGGCAAGTCCAACTCCATCGCCTGGCTGGCCCATCAGCTTATCGGGCTGCGCAAGGATGATAAAAACATCTTCGACTCGGTCATCGTCATCACCGACCGACGTATTCTGGATGATCAGATCAAGAACACCATCAAAGGGTTCATGCAGGTGGGGGCAACGGTAGGTCATGCTGAAAAATCCGGCGACCTGCGGAAATTCATTGAGGGTGGCAAGAAGATCATCATCAGTACGGTGCAGAAGTTCCCGTACATACTGGACGAGATCGGTGACGAGCACCGAGGCCGAAACTTTGCCATCATCATTGACGAAGCCCACTCCAGCCAGGGGGGCAAAACATCCGGAGCACTGAACGCCTCGCTGAATGACCCGGAGGATGAGATCAACGACGCCTTGGAAAAGCGGATGGCAGCGCGCAAGATGCTGACCAACGCCAGTTACTTTGCTTTTACTGCCACGCCGAAAAACAAGACGCTGGAGATGTTTGGCGAGCCGTACCCCGGTGAAGAGGGGAAGACCAAGCATAAGCCGTTCGACAGCTACACCATGAAACAGGCGATCCAGGAAGGGTTTATTCTGGACGTGCTCAAGAGCTATACTCCGGTCAACAGCTATTACAAGCTGGTAAAAAAGGTTGAGGATGATCCGGAGTTTGACAAGAACAGAGCACAGAAAAAACTGCGCCGCTACGTGGAGAGCCACGACCATGCCATCAAGCTGAAGAGTGAGATCATGGTAGACCACTTCCACGAGCAGGTGATCGCCAAAAACAAGATCGGTGGCCATGCCCGTGCCATGGTGGTTTGCAGTGGTGTCGAACGAGCCATTCACTATTATTTTGCTTTCAAGGAATACCTGCAGGAACGCAAGAGCCAGCACCAAGCTATCATCGCTTTTGCAGGAGAACACGAGTACAAGGGCGGCAAAGTTACCGAAGCATCGCTGAACGGTTTTCCGAGTAATGAGATTGCCGACAAAATTCAGGAAGAGCCGTATCGTTTTCTGATCTGCGCCGACAAGTTTCAGACCGGTTACGACGAGCCGCTGCTACACTCAATGTATGTGGACAAGATGCTCTCCGGCATCAAAGCGGTGCAGACCCTGTCGCGCCTCAATCGTGCCCACCCGCAGAAGCATGACGTGTTCGTGCTGGACTTTACCAATGACGCCGACACGATCCAGATGGCGTTTGCCGATTATTACCGTACCACAATCCTGAGCGAAGAGACTGACCCGAACAAGCTACATGATCTGCAGGCTGCCTTGGATGGTCGCCAGGTGTATTCTGTTGAGCAGGTTGAGGAGTTTGTTGCCCTCTATCTGGAAGGAGCACAGCGGGATAGACTTGATCCGCTTCTGGATGCCTGTGTTGCCGTGTATCTGGAGCAACTTGATGAAAATGGGCAAGTGGACTTCAAGGGGAAGGGAAAGGCGTTCACGCGAACATATGACTTCCTGGCGTCGCTTCTGCCGTACAACAACGCGGAATGGGAAAAACTCTCCATCTTCCTGACGTTTCTGGTGCCGAAGCTGCCTGCTCCAAAGGAAGAGGATCTGTCCAAAGGGATTATCGAAACTATCGATATGGACAGCTATAGATCGGAAAAACAGGCAACCATGAAGATCCTGCTGGCGGATGATGACGCCGAGATTGAGCCGATCCCCGTTGGTGGTGGCGGCAGAAAACCGGAGCCGGATCTGGACCGTCTCAGCAATATCATCAAATCGTTTAACGAGCAGTTCAGCACCCTGTTTACTGACGTAGATCGGGTATCAAAACGCATCCAGGAGGATATTGCCCCCAAGGTCGCCGCCGATCAGGCATATCAGAACGCCAAGCAGAATACCCCCAACACTGCACGGCTGGAGCACGATAAAGTGCTTATGCGGGTTATGCAATAACTGTTGAAGGACGATACCGAGACGTACAAACAGTTTGTCCAAAATGAATCATTTAAACGGTATGTGTCGGATATGGTTTTTCAGATGACCTATGAGAAGGGGTATACGCCGATGGAAGCGATGGTTTAATCGGCAAACTGCCCATTCAGAGTTTGCTGGAATCAGGCTACCCTCTCAGGCTCTCCAGCTCATCCCAGCGCAGGAATGCTTTTTCGAGTTCCTGCTCCAGCACGACCAGGCGGGCATTAACCGTAGCCACTTCACCCCCCGCTACTTTATAGAATGAGGGATCCGCCAGGCGAGCGTGCAACTCTGCCTGTTCCTTCTCAATATCTGCAATCCGCTCAGGCAGAACATCCAGCTCGCGCTGTTCATTGAAGGTGAGTTTTCGCGCCTTCTCCTTCTGTGGTTTACTCTTTTCGGGAGCCGCTTTCTGCGCTGCCGGAATCGCGGCAGCCATCTCACCTGCTACCTGGCTCAGCCAGTCGTCGTACCCGCCGACAAACTCTCGCACCGAACCATCACCGGACAGCACCAGTGTGCTGGAAACAACATTATTGAGAAATTCACGGTCGTGACTTACCAGCAGCAGCGTACCCGGATATTCCATCAGCAGATCTTCCAGCAGATCAAGAGTTTCAGCATCGAGATCGTTGGTCGGTTCGTCCATGACGAGGATATTGGAAGGCTTGGTAAAAAGTTTTGCCAGGAGGAGCCGGTTGCGCTCGCCGCCGGAGAGGATACTGACCGGAGAGCGGGCGCGCTCCGGAGAAAAGAGAAAGTCCTGTAGATAACCGATAATATGGCGCTGTTGACCATTGATGATCAAGGTGTCATTCCCCTCCCCGACATTTTCCTGAACGCTTTTTTCCATATCTAGCTGTTCGCGCAGTTGGTCGAAATAGATCACCTCACGGCGCGTACCCAGCTTCATCTCACCCTGTTGCGGTTCGAGCTCACCAAGCAGCAGGCGGAGCAGCGTTGTTTTACCGGAGCCGTTCGGCCCGATGATGCCGATCCTGTCACCACGCATGATCATGGTGGAGAGCCCAGCAACAATCGGCCTGCCGTTATAGGCAAAGGTCAAATTTATCGCTTCAGCGACCAGTGCGCCGGAACGCTCCGCCACCTGCATCTGAATTTTTGCTGTTCCCACCCGTTCACGCCGCTGGCGGGATTCTTCGCGCAGCTTTTTGAGCGCACGGACTCTCCCCTCATTTCGGGTACGACGGGCTTTGATTCCCTGCCTGACCCAAGCCTCTTCCTGAGCCAGCTTCTTGTCGAAGAGCGCCCGACGAGTTATCTCGGCTTCGAGCAGCGCTTCACGCCGCTCTACAAATTCATCGTAACCGCAGGTAAATGCATAAATCCGGCCGCGATCAAGCTCTGCAACCCGATTGGCCAACCGCCTGGCAAAGGCGCGGTCATGGGTCACAAACAGCACCGTCCGGACATTTTTTGCGAGAAACTCCTCCAGCCAGAGAATCGTATCGATGTCAAGGTGGTTAGTCGGCTCGTCCAGAATGAGGATGTCCGGGTTGGATACCAGTGCGCGAGCCAGCAGTACCCGTCGTTTGGTGCCGCCGGAGAGTTCGGTAAACTCGGCTTCAGCGTCGAGGTTCAGGCGGTTTAACACCCGTTCCACCTCCTGGTGCAGGTTCCAGCCGTCACTCTCCTCCAGCTTTTTTTGCAGCATTTCCAGGCGAGCCAGCAGTTTGTCACTGCATTCATGAGCCAGTCCATGGCTGACATGGTGGTATTCCGCGAGCAGGGCGGCAACCGTACCCATGCCTGACGCGACAACGTCAAAAACGTTTCCGGTCAGTCCATGCGGCAGGTCCTGAGTAAGCTGGGCCACCTTGAGCCCCTGCAGACGTTGAACCTCTCCCCCTTCAGGCGACAGCTCGCCGCCGATCAGTTTCAGCAATGTCGATTTACCGCTGCCGTTGCGCCCCATCAGGCAGAGCCGGTCACCAGCCTCTATCTGCAGGCTGATGCCGTTGAAAAGCGGGGGGCCGCCAAAAGCCAGGGTTATGTCGCGAAGTGATATAAGTGCCACAGGGATTCTTCTTTCAGTTTGGGTGTATGGGTAACTCTCTTTATCGGTATATCATACAAAATTATGGGGGTATCATCAAAAAAGCGTTACCACATCCTATTTATGAGATATAATCCCCGGCCAAATGACTACCGCTTGAGACGGGAGGATCTTACGGATGAGTAAAAAAATTATTCTCGCAGTAGATGACGAGCCGAATATTCTGATGTCCATCGAGTTCATTCTCGATATGGAGGGGTATGAGGTCCATACGGCATGCGACGGCGATGATGCGCTTGAAGCTGCTGACCGTGTACGACCGGATCTGATTCTGCTGGACATCAATATGCCGCGCAAAGACGGTTATGAGGTATGCCGGATTCTGCGACAGCGTAAAAGTATGGCAGACACAAAGGTGATCATGCTGACGGCCAAGGGGCAAGCCCTCGAAAGAAAGAAGGGGCTGGAAGTGGGAGCTGACGAATACGTCACCAAACCGTTCAGCGCCGATGATCTGCTCGGCGCGATACGAACCTGTCTCGGGCCATGAGAGAAGATCTGCAAGTACCGCCCGCCCGCAGAAAAAGGAGTCTGCGCCGCCGCGTGATCGTATCGCTCCTCTCTCTGGGGGTGCTGCCTCTGATCATCACCATGGCCGCTCTGTACTTTGAGGTCAACGCATATGTGACCGAGATAGAGCGGCTTCAACCGATGTCGCAGATCCGTGAGCAGTTCATCTCGGTAGGTATACAGGCCGCATTTTTTTTCGTACTGTTCGGTGTTGTCATTACAATCCTGGCCTGGCGCATGGCCGACCAGTTTCTGCTCCCGATTCTGAAAATCCGGCGCGGTGCCGAGATCGTCGCCCGGATCAACCTTGATCACCGTATTGAACTCGACAGCGGCGACGAGCTTGAAGATCTTGCCCTGGAGTTCAACCACATGGCCGAGAACCTCGGCAAAGCGTATGACGAACTCGAAGGGCGTGTCCGTGAAGCGACAGCGACGGTACAGGAGGAGCGCAATCGCCTCGCAACCGTGCTGCGCACCATGGTAGACGGCGTGGTCGTCGCCAACGAAGCTGCTGAGACGATCCTGATGAATCCACGGGCACGGATTATTCTGGATTTGGGTTATACATCCGGTATCGGGAGTCCGCTCTCGCGCATTTTCCCCGGTGATCGTCTTAATTTCCATCTGAAAAGAGTGCGACAAAGATGGGAACAGGGGCGGGAAACCGTGGAGGATGTGCTTTTTCCGCTTCAAGATGGCAAACTCCTTAAAGGTTCACTTTCGATTGTACCGGGACCGAAAGGGGAACGGGCCGGCTACCTGCTGGTGTTTCAAAACATGAACGGCAATAAGTCTGAGGAGACCTTGCAGGAAACGCAGCAACTTCTGCGCGGGCCGCTGGCTACTTCCCGCTCACTGGTAGAGACACTCCAGCGACACCCGGAGATGCCGGCAGGAAAGCAGGCGGCGTTCCTCACAGCGGTAACAGAGGAGCTGAACCGTTTGAGCGCGCGGGTTACTGCGGTCGATGACGCTGCCAACGCCGTCCGGAGTTCGCGCTGGCCGGCCATCGCTTCGGACCCACGCGAGCTTCTGAATGAATCGCTGCTATTAGTTCCGGGGATTTCAGTCAAAATTGAAGAGACCGGCACTGCAATCCCTCCGGTGCTGGTGGAGCCGTTCTCATGGGTTGCTTCGCTCTCTTGTGTCCTCCAGTGGATCTCCAGGATGAGCCAGGGGCAACCGTCGATCAGCGCGAATCTGCACCTGGAGGATGGCTCCGTTGTGACGACCTTTCGAGTATGCTTCCCTTTTAAAGGAGATCCGGTAGAACTGGAATCACTGGAGGTCTCTCCAGTCGGTGAGCAATCACTTCCTCTCGGGGAGACGGTGCGTAAAAACCGTGGCGAGCTTTGGATAAGATCCACCGATACTTGCATTGAGATACGGCTGGCGCTACTTCAGGCAGGCACGGTTTCAGAGATGGATAAGACCGATGTGCTTCTTGATGGTGAGCCTGAATTTTACGATTTTGACCTGTTCCTGCCGCGACCGGTTATCGAACGGGAGGATCAGCTTCAGGCGAATCTGGCCGATCTCGAATACGTCGTGTTCGATACCGAAACCACAGGACTAAGGCTTTCCGAGGGAGACAAGGTCATCAGCATCAGCGGGGTGCGCATTCGCCGTGGCCGGATGCAAAACGCCGACATATTCCATACTCTGGTCAACCCCGGTCGTTCGATCCCGCCTGAATCCACCCAGTTCCATCACATTGAGGATTATATGGTAGCCGATGCGCCTTCAATCGTTCAGGTTTATCGGCAATTTACGGAATTTGTCGGTGACGCGATTCTGGTTGCCCACAACGCCGCCTTCGATAAAAAATGCCTGGAAATGGCAGCCGCAGAAGCGGGACTGCCGATGATCGACAACCCGTTCCTTGACACTCTGTTTCTCTCCAGCGGAATCCATGAAGGAACCGAAGGACACGGTCTCGACGCAATGGCGGAGATGATGGGAATTACAATCGAGGGACGCCATACCTCTCTGGGGGACGCCCGCGCTACCGCCCAGGTATTTCTCGGCCTCATCTCGCTGCTGCCGGGACGCGGAGTACGAACTCTCGCTGAGGCGAAAGCATTCTGCGACCGCCACCTGCTCCTCCGCTGGCAGTCATCACGCTTTTGATCCATGGAGAGGAAACCTGCATGAACAAGACATCACGCCGACTCGCCGCCCTGTTTGTCATCGGAGTTGCAGCCCTCTACCCGCCGCTGCTGGGGGCTTTTAACCGCCCGGTCAGTTTTCTGGGCGTTCCGCTGCTGCCGCTTTACCTGTTTTCAGTATGGGGAGTTCTGGTCGTGGTCGCCTGGATACTAAACAGGAGGAGTGAGCCTTGAATGAAACGTTCTGGGTTGCCCTCCTTGGTGTGGCATACCTCCTCATTTTGTTTGCGATAGCCTACCTCACCGATAAGTCGCGCGAGAGTGGCCACAGCCTGGTTGATAATCCGTGGGTGTACAGTGTTTCTCTGGCGGTCTTCTGCACCTCCTGGACATTTTACGGCAGCGTTGGTCAGGCGGCATCCAGCGGCCTCGGATTTCTACCTATCTACCTCGGCCCCACACTGATTTTCCTCCTTGGACCGTCGCTCCTCAAGCGGCTTGTCTCCTTCTGCCGGTCAGAAGGGGTAACCAGTCTGCCCGATCTGCTTGAGGTGCTGTACGGAAAAGGGTGGGCTCTCGGAGCGTTGGCCACCACGTTGATGGTCGTCGGCGTTACTCCGTATATCGGACTTCAACTTAAAGCTATCGGCTACACCTTTGACCTAATTACCGGAAGAAGCACAGGCTCCGGGATATTTGGCGACGCTTCGTTCTGGGCTGCTCTGGCTCTTTCGATATTTGCCGGGCTTTTCGGGGCACGGAGTCTTGCCGCCTCAGAGCGGCATGAAGGGATGGTCGCTGCGATAGTTTTCGAGAGCGCTGTCAAATTGGGAGTTTTTCTTATTCTCGGGTTCTATATTACTTTCGGTATCGGCGGTGGGCTGGAGAATATTTTTGCCAGGTCAATTGCCGACCCTGGCCTGGCTCGTCTCTTTCTGCTTGGCGATGGCTCCGGAGTGGCGCTGTCGACCTGGGTTACTCTGAGCATACTCTCCGCATCCGCCGTTATCCTTCTCCCTCGCCAGTTCCATATGCTGGTTGTTGAAAACGTCGAACCACGCCATTTGCACACTGCTTCCTGGGCATTCCCGGCCTACCTGCTCCTGATCAATGTACTCGTACTCCCGGTTGCACTGGTTGGGCGGCTGTACGGATCCGACCTGGACCCTGATTTTTATATGATCTCCCTTCCGTTGATGGATGTGGGAAATTCTGGACTGACGTTTCTTGCCTTTCTGGGCGGTTTTTCCGCTGCCACCAGCATGGTCATAGTTGAAGCGGTCGCCCTGGCAACAATGATTCTCCATCATCCCGGGGTAGCCGTCCTGGGCGGTTTATTTCCCGGCCTAAGGAATCTCGGCAACCGCGACGTCTCTCTGCACCTTCTCACCGCCAAGCGGGCAGTCATATTAGGTATCGTACTTCTTGGATACGCCTTCAATCGCTCTATCGGCGATTCCCACACACTCGTCGCTACCGGGCTGCTGTCTTTCTCCGCCATGTTTCAGTTTGTACCGGTAATTCTCTTCGGCTTCTGCTGGAAAGGGAGGACGAGAACCGGTGCCATAGCCGGACTTGCCGCCGGATTCGGCATCTGGATATACACTCTGTTGCTGCCGACATTTGTCGATTCAGGATGGATGAATGAGACGTTTCTGACGCACGGCCCCTGGGGGTTGGAAATGCTCAGGCCGAGAGCCCTTTTTGGTTTGCAGGGGTTTGATAGCTGGACACATGCCATGATCTGGAGCCTGCTGTTTAACACGGGAGCCTACTTCTTTTTCAGTCTCCTGACTTCGCAGCCTGCAGAGGGGAGTCAACGATCCGAACTGCCTGCGGCGTGGGCGACCAAGGCAGAACTGGAAGGATTGCTGACACGGTTTGTCGGTGCCCGTATGGCTCATGACGTATTAGGCTCGCTCCCCGACCGTTCATCCCCCCAACTGCTTCTGGAGGCGACCGAACGCTGTCTGGCCAGTGCCCTTGGCACGCCGTCGGCACATATGATCATCAATAGTACCTTTGCCTGGCCCAGGGAACACTCGGTGGAAATTCTGGATGTATTTGGTGGTGTGTCGCAAACATTGGTGCAGGGACGGGATGAGTTGGAACGGCGGCTGCGCGAGTTGATGGTGCTGCATGAAGCCTCACACGCCCTTTCACAAAGCCTGGATATCGACACCCTCCTGCAGCAGGTGCTGCAGCTGATCAAGCAGGAGTTCGCGTTCGAATACCTCGGGGTACGGCTCATTGGCGAGGATGGTATTCTAAGAATCCGCAGCCATGTGGGACTCTGTGATGAATACATAGTTGCATCCGCCATGCCCCCCTCACGAGAGACCTACTTCGGCAGTTGTTTCCTCGATGCCAGACCTGTTGTACTGGGAGATACCCGCGAAGCTGACAAGCCGCTGCTCCTCTCCAAACTGGTGAAAGATGTGCCGATAACCGCGCTTATCCATGCGCCGATGACCTGCAAAGGTCGCGTTATCGGGGTACTCACTGCGTATACCTCCCGCGGTCCGGTACACTTCACAGACGAATTTGTCGAGCTCTTTGCCGCCCTTGCCAACCAGCTTGCAATGGCGGCAACCAATGCACGGCTTTACGGAGAAGTTCAGGCTTACAGTCACGCCATGGAGGAAAAAGTGGCACGGCGCACCGTTGAGCTGGAAAAGGTCAATGCCCGCCTGCTGGAGTTGGATCGCCTCAAAAGTGATTTTCTCTCCACGGTCAGCCATGAATTGCGCACCCCGCTCACCTCAATCCGCTCTTTCTCGGAAATACTGCTTCGCTACGATGTGGATGATGTGGAAAAGCGCCGGAAATTTGTTGGTATCATCCATGACGAAGCGGAGCGGCTTACCCGCATGATCAACGATCT
>CAYQMO010000081.1:0-7849 GCA_964418315.1 uncultured Geobacter sp.
CTGAAGATGGAAAAGTTACCGTCACCGACAAAAAGGATGGCAGCATACGACGCTTCGCAACATCAGGTACAAATTTCACCAATTGGGAAACCGGTAACCATGTTATCACCATGGCGTTGTCGCCGGATGGCTCCACCCTGGCTGTCGGCACCAATAAGGGTGATATCGGGCTGTACGATATAAAGCGGGAGAAATGGCTTGGTACTTTTCTCTATCTGGCCTACAAGGAGTGGGTCTGGTATACGGACAAAGGGATTGTTAATGCCAGCAATAACGGGGCGGGGCTGGTAAGGAAGATATCGGAATGATGCGAATTGCTCCAAGGAACAGACACCCCGCAACAGACCTGCATTTTTTTTGAGGAGCACTTGATGCCATCGATACATTTATTCATGTTGTCTGTCGCTTTTTTCATACTGCTGGATAGTCCGATTGCTCTTGCCGCCTCAACACCGAAGCTTCTTGAGCCACATCACGATCATGTTACGGCAGCCCGTTTCACCGCTGACGGCGCACGCACCGTATCGCTGGATAACAGCGGTCGGGTGGTTGAATGGGATTTCAAAAAACAGCGGATTGTTGCCAGTGAAAAGCTCCGCGAGTTGCGGGGCGGCAAAATGGGGATACTGTCCGGCGATGGTCGCTATGCCCTGCTGTCCGATATCAAGGGGCGCGTCACCCTGCACGACCTTAAGAAAAAGAGCACAACAACAATTCCCTGCACACTCCTGCAGGGCGACGGGAAAAAAACGCGCTCCGTGGCGGCTCTGGCCATAAACGATGATGCCACCATCAGCATCCTGGCAGATACCTGGAACAACCTGTACCGGTCGGAAAAAGGGGGTGCGTTTACTCCAATCGGCACGCCTCAGGATACCTACACCAAAAATGGCGAGCCCCATTGCATGGCGATGTCGCCGGATGGCCGGATGGTGGTGCTCTCCACTGGCGCGCAACTGCGCGGCTATGACACGAAAACCGGCGCCGAGGTGCGCTACTTTTCCCATCGTCGCGAAGGGTGGGCCAGCAGCATCAGCTTTTCTCACGATGGCCGCTACCTGACCGCTGCCATGCCGATACGTTTTGCCGCAGGTGTTGCCATCGGCGAATTCACGGTCTGGGAGGTTGAGAGCGGCAATCTAGCACACAGCTTCGATCTTGATGACGGTCTCCCCTTTTACGCCGGATTCTCCCGCGACGGTAGGTACCTTTTCTCCGGAGCCAGCCGCTTGTGTTCGGTAATCGATCTACAGAGCGGACGTCAGATCGTAAAATTCAGCCCGGACAAGGCCAGCACCAACCGCACCGATATGCGTGAATCTCCAGATGGCCGCTACCTGCTGGTGGCCGGTCTGAAGGGGATGCTCATGGTCTACGACTACCGGCAGTTGCTGGCGGGAAAAACGCCGCAACCTCTGGCGTCGCTTGAGAGCCGGCGCACTTCGGTGGCGGCCCTGGCGTTCTCCGCTGACGGCGCGACGCTGGCGATCACACATGCCCATAGCAGCGCTGTGCAGCTGTTCGACCTGAAGAACCGCACCCTGGCCAGGCAGATCTCGGGAAACGAGCCTTACAGCAGACTCCGTTTCTCAAGCGACGGGGCACGCTTGACCGGTGCGGGACGGGAGGAGATCACCATATGGCGGTATCCTTCGCTGGAGCCTGTCGGTACCCTCAAGCGCCGTTATACCCCGCAGCTGCTGTTTTCCGCTGACGGCAACCGGGCACTGGCCATGGACAACCAGGTGCGGGCCTCGGCCCGCCACAAGGACAAAAGAGGGCGGGGAGACTGGCTGAGCGAAGTGACGGAATACGATCTGGTCACTGCCAGAGAGGTTCGCAGCACCGTGCTGGAGAACATAAGCACAGGTGCGAATGTATATCATCTGCTTTGCGTGGATTTTGAAAAGCAGATCGCGGCGTTCAGGCTGTATCCCGCCTTTGTCTATTCCCTCAAGGACGGCAGCCTGCTGCGCGAGGTGAAGAGGCCTAAAGCGCCGGAAAGCGAGTGGCTCTCCATCTGGGAAGGAAAGTGGCGTTTCGACTGCGACCGGCTTGACTTTGTCCCTGCCTCCCCGGAGCTGCCCAACACCCCTGCAGACTGGCAGCGGGATTACGCGGAATCCGCCGATGGTCGTATTAGGGCGCGGATTGATTCGCTGGAGGATGCAACCGTCACCATCTACGACAGCACCGGCAAGGAGCAGAACCGTTTCAAGACCATTGCCACCCCCTGGGACAGGGGGAGCCGAAGCAGCGCCGTGGCGCTGGCGCCGGACGGCTCGCTGCTGGCTGTCGGGACTGAACTGGGTGATATTGCCATTTATGACACCACGCAGGGGAAACAGCTTGGCAGATATATTTACTTCAGTGACGGCGAGTGGTGCTGGATCAGTTCTGATGGCGCAATCAATGGTTCCGGGGCAGGAATATTACGTCTTGAGATGTTAAAGGAATGAGTCGGTGTAAAGATTTGTTCATAACTGCTACTTTGTCACCGTGGGAGAGGATAATGACTATCAGACCAACTGAACAGCTTCTTTGTATTACCGTCATAGTTCTGTTGCTGTCAACCGCTGTTCAGGCTTTTGAACCTGATCCGGTTGACTGGAATCAGGGGCTGGAACGTATTGAATTATCAGCATCTGGATCCGGTGTTGCTGCACGGAAGATCTCCTCGCTGGGTGTGGCAGGGAACAGCGTGGCCGTCGGTTTCGGCGAACCGGGTGGCAGCGTCAGCCACGCAATTGATATTGAACGGGGTACTATTCGGAAGCTTGTCGGCAATGACAACTCCCGTTTCAGGCCGCTGCCGGTCAAGTCTGGCAATGTCCTGGTGGCAATTGAAAAAGGAAACAGAGTAGTATTGTACGACCGGAGCATTCCCTACACCTTGCCGGAAGGGGTGCTGTACAGGCCCAAGACTATCGGCATTGCCGACGGTCGGTTCGTGCTGATCCCGTGGTTCAGCAACAGCATTTCCGTCTACGAAACCAACGGCGCCTATCTCGGTTCGCTGACCGGTTTCAACGATGACGGGATTGTCCTGCTGGCCGGGGACGGCAATCTTGTGGCGGCGGCAACGGACACCGGGCTGGTGTATCTGTGGGATTTGAGCCAGCTGCGCGCCGTTGCCGATAATCGAAGGGCCCGGGTCGAGATAACCGGCATCACCAAAGGGTCGCCGGCGGAGAAAGCTGGTATCAGTGACAGCAATTACTATCTTGATTCGATCAACGGCATCCAGGTCAAATCGACAGCCGATGCAATACTTGGACTCAGAAACAGCGGTGCGGTCAGCCTTGTCCTTATTGACCGGATTAGCGGTACGGCAAAAACCGTGACAACCTTCAAGGATGAAGGGGCGTTCGGACTGCAGGTTGCGTTGAAAAGTGATCCAAACCGGGAAACAGTCATGCCTCTGGCGGTTCTTGCCTTTGGCAGGGATAACCGCTGGCTCGCCTGGAGCGGCGACTGGCGTGACTTCGAGATCCTATTCAATACATCAACACTGAAGCCTGATGACATCGAGAAGATGGCTCCGAAGGAAAAGGAGCTGCTTGCCAATCAGTACCTCACCGGCATTGCAGGCCTGCGCTGGCAGGGAGATAAGGAAATGTCCGGCTTGCTGGCGGTTGTGCGAGGCAGGCAGACAACCCCTCTTGTTGGCAATGAAGACCCCGCCTTGCTGCAGAACACGTGGGGAAAATTTCGTCTGTCAGGCACTGTCAAGCAGAATGCCCCTTGCCACGATCGTTTCGAGCCGCGTAAAGAATCAAGAATCAAAGACAGGGTGACCGGCCTTTCCTGGTTCTGGGATCCTGCCTGGTTTGCCGGCCCGCTTGCCAAGGCCGAGCGGCAATCCAACGAAAGCGGCTATCGACTGGCAACCAAAGGTGAAATTCTGGATCTTGCGCATTATATCAGCGAGTGCCGACGCTATAACGATGGGTCTTTTCGCTCAGGATCAGCAAGCAGGGCGCTGGAAAGCATTGGTTTCATAAACATGGGAATGCCGCTCTGGACATCGTCGGCTGCCCCGGACGGCAGGAGATACGTCTGCTCCATCGATCGACTGCTCTGCGTGCCGGGGGATACAGATAAGGGGTATGGTGTGGGAATATGGCTAACAGGACTTTGAATATGAAAACACGCTCCAGATTATTCTGCCTTATCTGCTCGTTACTATTGCTTCTTGCAAACCATGCATACAGCTTGGAGACACGTCTGGTTTCCTGGGATATCGGCACGTTTCATGGCGAGGCCAGAGGCATTGCCATTCTCGATCAAGGTGAGCGTTTCGCCACGGTGGGGAGCGACAGAATCATCCGCATCTACAACAGTACCAGCGGCGCAGTGGAACAGAACATTGCCGGTTATGCCGACGTTGGAGACGGCGGTGATATCCATAGCCTGGCTGTTTCGCCGGATAGCAAACAGTTGGCGGTCGGGGTAAATTTCGGTGGCCTCGCCGATATCCTGATCGACCGGATATCGAAGCACAAAACCACCAAAGGTGGGGCGATCTTTGACCGGCAGAGTGGTAAGCTGGTCCGGCTTTTGGATGGGCACACCCTGACGGCAGACCATGTTTTTTATACCAATGATGGTAAATATCTGATCAGCGTGGCGCAGGAGTTGCTGGCCTGGGATGCCGACTCGCTGAGCGGCAAAAATAGACCAGAAAACATGATCCAATCCACCAGCAGCAGGCTTGCCGATATACAACAACTGTGGGCAGCGCCGGCCGGAAACAGCCAGCAAGCCCGCGTTCTGGTTTCTCGGGAGGAAAACAGGCGGACTATCACTCTATTTGAAGTGCCGACCCGAAAATATTTATCCTCTGTCAAGCTGCCGGATGATCCACTCGTTGTCGTGGCAAAAGGAGATAACATCGCCGTGGCCCTGAAAAATGGCGGAATCATGGTGTATGATGGTGAGCTTAAAAAACCGGTTACTCTGGCTCCGGCAATCCGTTTTAACGATATCGATCTGAACGACACCGGCAACCAATTGATTGCCTGCCGGGCTGATGCGCCTTTTGGCTGCCTTATCGGCAGACGTGAAAACGGCTTTGCCCTTGCAGAAGACAAGACGGCTATTGCCACTGATAGATCCTTCTATCCTCTGTTTCTCAACGACAAGCGTCTCCTGCTCTGGGGTAGCGATGGTGAACTGCGCCTTTATCAGCTCCCCTCGGGAAAGGAAGAACGGCGAATCGTGCCACGGACGCCGCAGGTCATCGATGCGGATATTGCCGGGTTATCCCTGTTGGTGGCGGACAAGGAACACAACTGTCGCAACTTCAATTCTGAAAGCGGAACGGTTGCCGCTTGCGTTGGCATCGCGACAGCCCCTGGTCTTCCCCGCTCCTGGCGTGGGTACGAGATCAGCAAGATAAAAAAAGATACGAACGAATGGGAATATGCCGTACTCAAAGGAAAGATTGAATCAACAACTGTGTATGGCGGCAACAGTGATGCTCCGGTTGGATTCCTCGACAATGGATTGGTCGTCTCCACCAGTCCCTATGAAGGCTTCCTTGATATCCATACTCTGAGCGGCAGTCATGTCGCGGAGTTGATCGGCCATGAGGGTAAGTTAACCTCCATCCGCCAGCGTGGCGACCTGCTCATCACCACCGGAGCCGACCGCACTGTGCGGCTGTGGGATATCTCCGCCATGCACAGCCTGCCGCCGGAACCACTGCAGGTTAAGATTACCGGAGTGCAACCGGGCAGTGTCGCAGACCGGGCCGGACTTGGTGATGTTGACACTATTCTGACGGTTAACGGGAAACATTTGTCCACTATGGGTGAATTCCGCGAACAGATATTCAGAGCTGGACACTTTGTGCTAACGGTGCAAAAGAAATTGACGAACAATAAGGTTTCCACCATCGAACTGGACAAATCTGAGGGGGTTCTGGGGATAGGTGTACAGCCGTCAGGAGAGATCGGTATGTTGACTCATCTACGCCAGTTTGCCACCCTGCTGCTGACCGCTGACAGCAACTGGGCGCTCTGGTCCGAGCGCACCCTGCCTGAGAAGTCGATTCATGACGACACGACCAGGGTAGCACGATATGCAGCCTCGGAGAAGGGACATAATCTTCTGCGCTGGCGGAACAATCAGGGAAAGGAAAAGGAAGCTACGCTGGCTCCGTTTGATAACAAGACAGAATATGAAGCATCGCTGCAAACAATAGCGTTATCCTATGCTGCCGGATTGGCGGCCCGCATCCCCGAACCTTTGGCCAAACGCTTTGAAGTGACTGACAAGCTGATTTATGACCGTAAAACCGGTCTTTCCTGGCTGCGTAACGTTTCCACCGCGTTTGCCGCCAGTGGCCACGATCCGGCTTATCTGCTGAAGAGTATCAATGGTGACAAAAAACCGCTGGGCAAGGATGACTGGCGATTTCCCACCGAGAGCGAGGCGCAGGAACTGTTTGCCATGCTGTCTGAACAGCGGCGGCGTAACGGCAGTTTTCTGCAGGAAACCATGCCGCAACTATTGCAGCGAGCCGGTTTCCAGTGCGTATCCGACCGCTTCGATTCGATTGCCCTTGACGGTGGCAGTCCCAAAGCATGGTCACTGTCCACGTCAAAAAGTTACCAACCGGGCAAAGATGAGATGCTGCGGGTACTGCTCGTAAGGGAAGGAAAATAAGGATGCATAATTTCAAACGCCTGTTCGTGATGAGTGGTATGGCGTTTACGCGGAAAAAAGCGCGGTTATTCCTGCCCGAAAAATGACGTTTGTCCGTCAAATGTATCTGAACAGCTTAGCAACACGGAGATACCGATGCAAAAGAAGAGTGGTTTCAAGACCATTGACGAAATCCGCGACATTATCCTGCATACTTCGCATCACGGCATACTCCGTCTGACCGGCCACATCCACCGGCGCGCCATTGACAAAGAACGGCTCAATGAACTGGTTGCGCTGCGCCTTCTTGCCGGCGCGGATGAGGATACCGCTCGGCTGCTTGAAGCCGTCTTCATGGCTCCGCTTGTGATGAGAAACGGGCAGCACCGGCTGAATCTATTCATGATCATCCACTATGAACGGCTCAAGACAGCGCTGCTCCTGTTCGGTCCGCCGTCGGAGCGCGACAGATGCAAGGTCGATAGTCTGTTGTCCGATGGCCTGAGCGTTGCCGGGACGCCCCTGCAGATATCCGAACTTCGCCGGCGGCGTTGTGAACTGCGTAACCGGCTGCGGCGGGAACAGTTTCGCCAGGCGCTGGCTGACGCCGTGCGGAAGAGCAGTGACGAATGCCAACGGGATTTTCTGATTATCCCCGGTCTCGACCCCGGCCATAAAATACAGACGCTGCGTAAAATCGTCTATTGCGTGAATATGAGCCGCAGATTCGGCAGCGAATGGGTCTGGCTGGCGCTACCTTGGCTTGACGACCCGCTCTACAACAAACTACTCCGCTATCACGCCGGACCCTGGGATGGCTATAATGATGGCATGACCAAACCACCCACGCAGCGCGGAACGTTTGACGCTGCTTTGCCGAAGTGGAAACTGCGTCGGTGGTTTCGCGCCGGTCGCACGCGGGATGTTCATGATTTTACTGCCTGGGGGCTGAACAACCTTGGTTTAAATCCCCATATCATCGAGGAAGTCGGCTATCCGGCGCTGCTGGAATTCGGTGATTACGCTTTCTCAGCCTCGACGCTGACAACGGTGAGTCGTGACGACCTCCTCAATCCTCCGGAGGAACTACCCCGGCGCGGCACCGGCTTTACCCGGCTGGTGATGGCCCGCACCGTCTGCTCCGTGCTGCATGGCACACTGGCGCCAGGGCTGGTTGCCGAACCTGGGCTTACTGCCG
>CAYQMO010000081.1:7859-15163 GCA_964418315.1 uncultured Geobacter sp.
AACGGCAACAGAACTCAAGACGCGGCTCAATGCGTATTTTTTCACGGAGACTGAACGTATCAAAAACTGCCGGAGAACGGCCCTGGAACTGCTTGCGGCGTTGCGCGGCAACGGCGATTTTGACGAACTTTTCCGCAGTCATGGCGGCACTGCCACGGCTCGCCCCACCGCGCACCGGGCCGTGACCGATACCCCGGAACTGGTGGCCAACCGAATGATGTTTTTTTACCGGTTCAGCCGGCGGCACGGACTGTTGGCCCTGGATACCCTGCGCAACCAACGCACCATTTCGTCCCGCAAGAAACCGACCTGGCTGAAGGAACCCGACCCCGTGATCCGTCTGATGCTGCTACTGCTTACTGATGGCATGGAAGCCGAGATGATATTCGAACATTTCTTCGCCCTGTTTCAGCGTCAGGTGGAAGATTGCCTCGCCCTTGCCGCATGGGCGCTCTATGCCTGGGGAGCGTTGGGGATGACCGCGCGTGATGTTGCCGGAGCGCTACACGGCTGCCTGGAAGAGGGGAGGACGCACCCGTAGGTCGTCGAAGTCACGGATGAATCATTCGGGAGGTGCGTATGAACAAACGTCAGCGCAACAAAGCGGAACGGAAACTGCCAAAAACATTGCCACCATGGGCGGGCGGGCGCTTCTCCCGATCATCGGAAGAGAGGGGTGAAGAGGTTTACGTCATCCATGTGGTCCGGCCCGGTACAAACATCCCGGAACAGGTGATTACCGAAGAACTGGTGATGCCATACAGCGAAGATGCCGCCGACAGCGCGATCATGCACTGCAAGGCGCTGGTTGACACGTTTATTGCGGCAACATATCAGTCGGGGTTGACTCCGGAGGATCTCTTTGCCAGCTATCAGAAGCAAGGGCCTGATCCGTATATCATGTATGAAGAACGTGGTATGTTGGGTTCATTTTGCAGTAGCATCCCCTTTGCTTTCAATGCCTGGGGATATGCCGCATCAGCCTGCCGCACGCTGTGCGGACAAGAACAGGGCGAGCTTTCCCGCAGTCTGGTTCTCTGGCAGGGGCGCTACCTGGAATATGACCGCACGCGTATGATGTCACAACTGTTACTCTTGCGGCGTGTGCGGCTGACGCGGGAGTGCTCAGGTATGATCGGTGCGTTTCCAGCAGGAACGGAGGGAACTGTCGGAATACATGCTTACTATATTGGTGCTTCGACATTTGACTGGCGGATTGAAGTGCCGGTGATCTTTGATGTTGCTGACGAGCGCTGCCAGGTGACCTTTGGCATTCCGTACGATGCTTTGGAGTTTGTGGAGAGCGATGAAGCGTATATACAAAATATGAAGAAATATAGACTATGAAACATTCAAAGCAAGTAGTGTATTTTGACGGGGATCACCGACATCTGGCAGAAGAGATGGGTGACCTGTACTACGATTCACTGGCAGAATTGCTCTGGAAGCTGGGCGAAAAATTGGAGCGCGATGCTGCCTCTGACCACCGGCGTGGCCGTATCAAGTTGACCACAGAACTTGCCGTAGCAGCCGATCATCTCTATGCCGCAGCCGAGCGCATCGCTGCTGCCTGGCTGATCTGCAAGCCGTATGTGGCTTCTTCCACCGGAAATGAGAACTCGCCTTGAAAATAAGTATGCCAAGGCACGGCAATATCTTGAGGGGAATTGATATGGAGGGTGTTATGCGAATCTGGTTTACGGTTGTATGTCTGGTGGCGTATGGAGCGTGCGCTTTTGGGGCTGATGGGAGCGGAGATGAACGCATTCAAGAAGCTCGAAAACGGTGCGAGCGGATGAGTTCTATTATTGGGAAAACCGCTGAGATGAGAAAACTGAAGGCTTCGAACGGCGATATCTGCATCGCGCTGAAAAAGAACTTTAGGGTAAGTGATGACACATGCAAGGACGCCGTCGAGCAGGCACAGGATATTCAGGATGCGATTAAATCGGATGATCCGGCACAGGCGAAGGAGTCATATTTTGATGCCTGCTTTGAATCGGAACAGGAGCGGATTACCAAGAATCCGAAGAAAAATGAAGACGTGGGGAACTTTGCAACCGCAAAGGATCTGCACGGAGCCTATGAACTGGTGGAACAGCCTGAGTGGTTCGACAAGGCGACCAACAAGATTCCCGATCCCTTTGAGGAAAAGTATCAATATTTCATCTTCGCGGAAGACGGTCAGTTCAGCTATATCTCGTCCAGCAAGAAGATTGGCGGCGTCAAG
This sequence comes from uncultured Geobacter sp., assembly GCA_964418315.1. GTDB lineage: Bacteria > Desulfobacterota > Desulfuromonadia > Geobacterales > Pseudopelobacteraceae > JACRCG01. The sequence goes on from CAYQMO010000081.1 coordinate 10,090, forward strand.
ACGCGCAAAGACGTGCAAGAGTTGGTGGACATGATGAAGAAGTTTCCAAGAGGCGGTCAAACTTATTACCGGTTTCTTAAAGATGGCTTCATCGTCATGTACCACAAGGAAAAGCCAAACTTAGGTATTGTCTGGGGTGTCAACACCGTCAAGTCCCGCTGGGATTCCGGGAAAGGGATCGTCTTGGAACCGGGGGATATTATGATGTCCATGGACAATGATGGGGAGGTTGTATACCGCAAGCAACTGCGCCCGTTGAAGTGAATAGTCTAAAGGGAGGTGGAGGGTTGCAGTTGCCTGACATTTTAAAAAAAACACTGGTGATCGTTGTCAATGTTCCGCCTCTGATGAGTTTGCTCGGGTGGTCTGCCATGTGTATGCTGTCCATATTCTTTTTTGATTCTGGAAAAACAAGCTTGCCGACATTGGGACTGGCGCTGGCGATTCTGGTGTATCCGTGTCCGGTATGTATTGGCCTCTGGCGCACCTGGAAGGCGTATCGGTCCTGCGATTATGCCGGTTGTGTGCGAAGCACTCTGCTAACTTACAGCGGTGCCATTTTCATTGGTGTTATGTTTGGCATTATTATGACTATTTGCGGCGGTAAGTTTGCTTGTTGAGAATCCGGGAAACGTCCGTCTAACGAAGTACAAGGAATAACGGCTCTTCCAAACAGACGAAAAAAGTGTTAATGGACAAATACATTCTCATCACTAGGAGGGATTACCCATGAATCTGCTGCACCGATTGTTGAAACCTGCCTGCGTCCTGACTCTGGCACTGATGCTGTCAGCACCGCCCCATACCGGGCAGGCTGCGGAAAAGAAGGCAAAAAAAGCTGCCGCGCCTGCTGCTAAAGAAGCCAAAGGCATCAAAGATGCCACCACTGGGATGCAGTTTGTCTGGGTGCCGGGCGGCTGCTACATGATGGGCGATGTTTTTAATGACAAGGATGCCAACTTTAATCAGCAGCCGGTCCATGAAGTCTGCGTAGATGGCTTCTACATGGGGAAATTTGAGGTTACTCAAGGAGAATGGTCAGAGATCATGGAGAGCAATCCATCTAGATTTTTTGGCGAGAGACAGCCAGTTGAAGAAGTATCTTGGAATGACGCTCAGGCATTTATCGCAAAACTAAACGTAAAGAGTGGAAAGCAATACCGCTTACCTACCGAAGCAGAATGGGAATATGCTGCTCGGAGTGGAGGCAAGAAGGAAGAATGGCCAGGCAGCAGCAATGTGAAAAGTCTGGGCGACTATGCTTGGTATTATGAGAATTCTGGAAAAACTACCCATCCCGTTGGGCAAAAAAAACCAAACGGGCTTGGGATACATGACATGTTTGGAAATGTTGATGAATGGTGTTCGGATTTCTATAATTCAAGAAGCTATGATTCAGACTATGTAAAAAAACAGGCCATAAATCCACAAGGTCCTTCGCAGGGTGAGTACGCATACAATTACGGTCGTGTGGTTCGTGGCGGAGCTTGGAGCTCACACCCTATCCGGAAAGGATTTTCTAGAGAGAATACATTTTATAGAACATCTTATAAACCAGATTTTCATGGATACAGCGATGGTTCTTCCAGTATTGGCTTTAGGCTTGTACTTTCGCCAGAAACAACAGCCGAAAGCACTCACACTACAGGATACAAGTCACCTGAGCAGATTATGGAGCATGCAATTAAACTTGAAAATGCTAAACGTTATGCAGATGCAAATACTTGGGCCATTAATATGTACAAGGTGATTATAGAACAATACCCGGACAGCAGACAGGCCAAGATGGCTAAAAGCCGTATAGAGGCACTTGGAGGTAGAATAAAGGAAGAGCAGGAAGCTGCAAAGCAGAGAGAGCAGGAAGAGGAAAACAGGCGGTTTAATGAAAGGTATAACGCAAATAGGGGGCATAACTCCATGTGCCGGTCGAACCGGGAAAACTGCATGGCAGGATGTGAATCTATAAGCCGTGCAGATTCGCGGTATTATTCATGCAAAGATCGATGTGATAGCGGTTATAACAGTTGCACAAGGTAGCAAGGAACCTTTGCCCTGCTCTCATTATTGCAGTTGGATTCACTCCATGCCAAAAATTGCGTGTGTGTCTATCAGAGGAACACATTAACCAAAGTCATCCATGATCTTTCTTGCCATTATCAATGCCATAACCGACCCGGTGCAGTTCCTCACCACCAGCTATCAGAAAGTGGAGGCGCTTATTCGCGCAGCCTGTTTCCGAAACAGGCTAAAGCCCGATGAAGCGGAAGAGTTCGCCTCCGAGGTCAAGCTGCGCTTGGTGGAGAATGATTACCGAATCCTGAGGGTATTCACCGGCAAATCATCTATCGAAACCTATCTGACCACCGTCATAGCCAATACAGTCAGAGATCTTATCCGGGAGCGGGACGGACGCTGGCGACCATCTGAAGAGGCAAAGCGATTGGGTGAAGTGGCGGAGCGGCTTGAAGAGCTGATCTATCGCTTCCATTATCCCTTCCATGAGGCGTATCAGATCCTGACAACAAATTTTGGCTTCAACCTCTCGGAAAAAGTTGCCCGAGATATCTACTTCAAGTTGAAAGTTCGCGAAGGGAGACCGGTGGCGGTTTCAACTGAAGAAGAGTTTCATGATGAACGGGGTACTCCTGAAACGGAAATGATCAACGCAGAACATAATCAGTTGGAAGGCCGGATCAGCACTATCATCAACGAGCTGCGGGGGCAACTTTCCGCAACCGACCGGCTGATGCTGCGGATGGCGTTTGAAGATAACCTGAAATTGACGGTAGTTGCCGAACAGCTCCAATTGAGCAGGGGCGAGGTAGACCGCCGCATCAGGGAAATCCTGACACTATTCAAGCGGGGAATCCTGCAACATGGGATAAATTTTAACGAAGTGCGGGAATTGATCGGAGACATGGGCTAAATTCCGGAATTTTTGTCCGTCTATCAGTAGTGGGGTTCACCATGTTGGGTAAATACATTTCAGAGGAACTGGACAGAGGGATAATGCCGGAGAATGCCTGTCTGCCATGCGAGCATATAGCCGCCTTTGCCGATGACCGTCTGGACATTGGCAATCGTAAGCGGGTGGAATCACATCTTGCGGAGTGCCGGGAGTGTTACCGGCTCTATGCCGATACTCTGGCGGTACGGGCTATAGTCACCGGACGGGCGGATGCTCCAGGCACCGAAAAGCGGATCGCAAAAGTGCTGATGTACGCCATTCCCACGGCTTTGGCTGCCTCTCTGGCGCTATTCATATTTAGTGGCAACTTCAAGAGTGGTTCTCAGGTAACCGCAACACCAACCGAACTGAAGATGCCTGCTGCCGGGCCATCGCTGCCGCTTGATACCATTGGTGACAAACCGATAAAACAGGGTGCATTTCAGAACGTAACGGGGCATCCAAAAAAATGAACCTGGATCAGATTACCGAAAAACTTGATCAGGAGATAGAGCAGCACCCCGAAAAGGCTTTCATCATCAAGTCGCTGGTATTGATTTTTTTTATCATCGGGTCAAAGCAACTGCTTGGCCCGCTTTTTTTTCCGCTAATCTCAGTTGTATGTTTTGTCTATCTGCTTCTACACTGGTTGCAATCCGGTAAAGGTTTTTGGCAGATAATACGTGAGAATTTCACCTTTTTCAGCGCGCCCAGTATAACCGCAAAGGAGAAGGATGATGTTACTCCGTGGGTGACCTATGCTCTTATCGGCATCAACAGTTTTATCTATCTGTTTATGCAGACCGCCGACACGGAGCAGTTTATCTGGAACAACCTGATATGCTTTCCTGCAGAGCCCAACCTGTTCAATTATCCATTGAGTTTTTTTACCTCCATGTACCTGCATGGCAGTTTCTCCCACCTGTTTGGCAATATGTGTTTCCTCTGGGCAACCGGCACCGTCGTTGAACGCCGCATCGGCTGGAAACGGTTTCTGGCCGCCTACCATGCATCCGGTCTGGCCGGGGCTGCAGTTGCTGTTATTGTGTACGCTGGAATTATGTCAACTGAGCTGCACATGCTCGGCGCATCCGGGGCAATTTCGGGAGTGATGGGAGTATTCATCGTTCGCTGCTACTTCAAGAAGATGATTATGCCGATCCCGCTGCTCGGGATATTGCCGCTAAATTTCAATATCAAGATGAATGCTTTTGTCGTGATTGGGATGTTTTTTGCCATGGATTTGAAAGGGGGGCTGTCTCAACTGAATGGCGCGATTGTACAGACCGGCCACTGGGATCACCTGGGAGGGATGGTTGTTGGTTTCTGGATGGCGTATCGCATGAAACTGTCAGGCATGGCCATCGAGGAACGCCATCGGGAGCTTGGTTCAAACCTGCTTGACGGGCAGAGAATAATCACAGAGGCTTTTGAAGATGCGGAGGGATTTGCCGGGGCTGAAAAATCTCTATTGAAGGCGCTTTCGATCGATCCGGATAATCCCGATACCCTGCTGGAGTTGGCACGCCTCAAATCCCACTTAGTGTTGCGGGTGGATGGGCGGGACTATTATACCAGGGCATTACGACTGTTCCTTGCCCGGAATGCGCCCAGTATAACAGCCGTTTTCACCGAGTTTTTCAATAAATACGGTGAGACCCTGGAGGCGGAACAACAGTACCGGATCGCATCGCTACTCTACCGAGAGGGGAATCTGGATCTTGCTTGCCGCACTCTGGAAATGCTGGTAGAAAACTCTGAGACATCAGAACCGCTGCGTGAAAAATCCTGCCTTATGGCGGCCAAGCTGCTTGAGAAAATGTCATTGTATGAGGCCGCAGAAATGTATTATCTGAAATTTACTAAACTGTTTCCGGAATCACAGCAGAAAGACGATGCTCAGATGCGACTAAAAGCGTTGCGTGCATGCTGACTTTAAGCCTCAGCAGCCTAATCGGTGTTTAGGGTAAATTCCCCGCCGCTTTCGGCGTTTCAAAAAACAGCAAAGGTTAAAGATACCCCGTCCGCTTGCGGCGGGTTGATTCATTAGTTTGTAGAATGGTTGCTATTATAAGCTGATATGTCTGTCAGTTGTCAATGAGAAAATAGTGTCCCTCCCCTTGATTT
>CAYQMO010000082.1:0-15046 GCA_964418315.1 uncultured Geobacter sp.
TTAACAGGGATAAAAAGGATAACGGCGGATAACGGCAAAAACAATCTATAACAAGATCATCCCTGAAGAATCACTGCTTCATCCACGTCGGAGGACGCTTTTCCAGAAAGGCTGACAGACCCTCACGGCATTCGGGCGAGGCGCGCCGGTCGGCCATCAGTCCGGCGGTGTGTGCGATCAGGTCATCATCGACAAGACGCCCTGAAACAGTGGTAATAAGGCCTTTGGCAGCGGTCATGGCTCCGGGGCCATTTTTCAGAAGCTGGGATGTAATCCGCTCGGCAGCGACGGTAAGCCCCTGGTCATCGGCAACGATTTCATGAACAAGGCCAAGGCGATACGCCTCTGCCGCCGTAATAATTTCTGCCGTCACAAAATAGCGGCGCGCAGCCCGGGCTCCGATAGCAGCCAGCACATACGGCGAAATGACCGCCGGAATGAGTCCCAGCTTGACCTCGGAAACGCAGAATGTTGTCCGCTCGGTGGCGATGGCGATGTCACAGCAGGAGGTCAGCCCGACTCCACCACCGTAGGCAGCTCCCTGAATCAGTGCAACCGTCGGCTTGGCAAGCGCGTTGAGTGTCCGCATCAGTTCGGCAATCCCCTTGGCATCGGCGAGGTTCTGCTCGCGGGAATTATCAGCCATACGGCGCATGTCATTCAGGTCAGCACCGGCGGAAAAGCTTTTGCCGTTTGCGGCAAGAATGACGACACGCACTTCCGGATCCGCGTCAAGCTGACGCAGCGAAGCGGTCAGGTTGGCTACCAGGCTTTCGTTAAAGGCGTTGTGCAGTTCCGGGCGGTTCATGGTGACCGTAGCCCGCCCGGTTGAATCAATAGAGGTAAGAACGTCAGCGTCGCTCATAAATCACATCCTGAATATGCCGAATTTAGTTTTTTCTGCCGGTGCATTCATCGTCGCCGAAATCCCGAGGCCAAGGACCATACGGGTATCTGCCGGGTCGATAATGCCGTCATCCCAGAGCCGGGCGCTCGCATAATAGGGATGTCCCTGATGTTCATACATATCACGTACCGGTTTTCGGAACAGTTCCTCTTCTTCGGGACTCCAGACTTCTCCACGCGCCTCCATCCCCTCACGCTTGACCGTGGCGAGGACGCTCGCCGCCTGTTCACCCCCCATGACCGACACACGGGCATTCGGCCAGATCCAGAGGAAACGTGGGCTGAAGGCACGGCCGCACATACCGTAGTTGCCGGCGCCATAGCTGCCGCCGGTAATGACCGTGAACTTGGGAACTTTGGCACAGGCCACGGCAGTTACCATTTTTGCGCCATCCTTGGCAATGCCGCCCGCTTCGTACTTGCTGCCGACCATGAAGCCGGTGACATTCTGGAGAAATATCAGCGGAATGCCGCGCTGGCTGCAGAGTTCTATAAAGTGCGCACCTTTGAGGGCTGATTCTGAGAAAAGAATGCCGTTATTAGCCACAATACCGACCGGATACCCCCAGATATGGGCGAATCCGCATACCAGTGTCGTGCCATAGAGCTGTTTGAATTCATCAAACTCGGAACCGTCAACTATGCGCGCTATTACTTCATGGACATCGTACGGCTTACGGGTATCGGAGGTTATAACGCCATGAATTTCTGAAGGGTCATAGAGCGGCTCAACCGGCTCACGAACGGCAAGCGGCATTTTTTTAACCCGGTTGAGATTGCCGACAATCCGCCGGGCTATCGCCAGCGCATGGCCGTCGTTCGTCGCGTAGTGGTCGGTTACTCCGGAGGTGCGGCAGTGGACTTCCGCCCCCCCGAGATCCTCGGCGCTGACCACCTCGCCTATGGCAGCTTTGACAAGTGGCGGACCGGCCAGAAAGATGGTGCCCTGACGCCGGACGATGATGCTTTCGTCCGACATGGCCGGCATGTATGCCCCACCGGCGGTACAGGAGCCCATGACTGCAGCGATCTGGGGAATATCCTTGCCGGACATGTTAGCCTGGTTGTAGAAAATTCTGCCGAAGTGGTCACGGTCAGGAAAGACCTCTTCCTGACGGGGGAGAAACACCCCGCCGGAATCAACCAGATAAATGCAGGGGAGATTGCACGCTTCGGCAATTTCCTGGGCGCGCAGATGTTTTTTTACGGTAAGCGGGTAATAGGTGCCCCCTTTAACCGTGGCGTCGTTAGCAAAGATCATACACTCCTGACCCTTGACCCGACCGATGCCGGTAATAATCCCGCCTGCCGGCACGTCGTCGCCGTACACTTTGTAGGCGGCAAACTGGGACAGTTCGAGGAACGGCGCACCAACATCAAGCAGCTGTCTGACACGCTCACGGGGAAGTAATTTGCCCCGTTCGAGATGTTTGGCGCGTGAGTGCTGATCACCACCAAGGCGTATTTCAGCCGCTTTTTCCCGCAGGTCCGCAACCAGTTCAGCCATTGACTCGACATTAGCCCGGAATTCTTTGGAATTCACGTTAAGTGCTGTTTTCAGTGTGGTCATAATATCGTTGTGCTCCTTGGACTGTTAATAACCGCTACGCCGCCGTCTCATTGAAAAGCTCTCGCCCTATCAGCATCCGCCTAATTTCGCTGGTGCCAGCACCGATTTCATACAGCTTTGCATCGCGCAGCAGTCGACCGGTCGGATATTCATTGATATAGCCATTGCCACCAAGAATCTGAATAGCTTCCAGCGCCATCCAGGTTGCCTTTTCTGCGGCATATAATATCGCTCCGGCGGCATCTTTCCTGATCGCATTTTTACCGCTGCAGGCGTGAGCCACCGCGTACACGTAGGCACGGCAGGCATTCATGGTGCTGTACATATCGGCCAGCTTCCCCTGCATCAGTTGGAATTCGCCGATGGCTTTGCCGAACTGACGACGTTCGTGAATATAGGGAATAACGACATCGAGGCAGGCACGCATGATACCGATAGGGCCGCCGGCCAGAACCGCACGTTCATAATCGAGGCCACTCATCAGAATCTTGACGCCATCTCCGATTCCACCCATCACATTTTCAGCCGGAACCTCACAATCCTCGAACACCAGTTCACATGTGTCAGAACCGCGCATGCCGAGCTTATCCAGTTTTTGAGCCGTGGAAAATCCTTTGAAACCTTTTTCAATGAGAAACGCGGTTATGCCTTTTGAAGCAGCGTTAATATCAGTTTTTGCGTATACCAACAGTGTATCGGCATGTGGACCGTTGGTGATCCACATTTTAGTGCCGTTCAAAATGAAGTAGTTACCTTTGCGGTCAGCTCGAAGGCGCATACTGACAACGTCCGATCCGGCACCGGACTCACTCATGGCGAGGGAACCGACATGTTCTCCGCTGATCAATTTAGGCAGATAGCGCCGTTTCTGTTCTTTGCTGGCATTACGGTAAATCTGGTTGATGCAGAGGTTGGAGTGAGCGCCATATGCCAGACCGACAGCCGCAGAGGCACGACTGATCTCCTCGATGGCAACGACATGCTCAAGATAGCTCATCCCTGCGCCGCCATACTCTTCCGAAACGGTAATGCCGTGCAGACCCAGATCGCCCATTTTGCGCCAGAGATCCATAGGGAAATGATTGTCGCGATCAATATCGGCCGCCCGGGGAGTGATTTTCGTTCGGGCAAACGCCTTTACCGTATCCCTCAATAAATCAGCGGTATCACCCAGATCAAAATTTAACGTCGGATATGAACTCATCTGGAACCTCCTTTGCTGTCAAATGCCGGTTAAAAAAGACATACGTGACGTAAAAGCAACATAAGTCAGCCTATAAAATCTGTCAAACATAATTTTGATAATTACAAACAAGCATACATTCCTGCCCTGTAACACCAAATGAAAGATATTTGTATATTTTGCTTTGCGTATATGTCAACTCAAAATAAAACATATTTTTGAATTACTGTAATTTTGTTTGACAGATGAATACCAACGGTGATATTTCACAGCCTGAAAGAATGCGAATGTGGTTATTTTTTTATTATTTCATTGAATACTAAAGGGTTGTTTTAATGGTTCAGCTCTCCTGCAGTGACATACAGCTCAATTTTGGCGGGGTACGTGCCCTTTCCGGCGTATCCTTTGAGGTTATGAAAGGTGAGATCTTCGCTATCATCGGCCCCAACGGCGCCGGTAAGTCTTCCATGCTGAACTGTATCAGCGGCCTGTACCACCCTCAACAAGGCAAAGTCATCTATGAAGAGCAGAATGTTACCCGCCTTCCCCCGTTTGAAAGGACAAAGCTTGGCATGGCACGGTCATTTCAGAATATTGCCCTGTTTAAGGGAATGAGTGTCATTGACAACCTGATGATCGGACGGCATCTCCATCAGCACTCCGGATTGATTTCAGGCGGGCTTTACTACGGATCTGCACAGGCTGAAGAAACGAAACATCGCGAATATTGTGAAGAGATTATCGAATTTCTTGAAATTCAGAGTATCCGTAAATCAATTGTCGGAACTCTAGCTTACGGTTTCCAGAAGCGGGTAGAATTGGCTCGCGCACTGGCGCTTGAGCCGAAACTTCTCCTTCTTGACGAGCCTATGGCAGGTATGAACCATGAAGAGACGGAAGACATGGTTCGCTTTATTCTGGACACCAATGAAGCCCGCAGCATCACAATTATCATGATTGAGCACGATATGGGTGTTGTCATGGATATTTCCAATTCCGTATGCGTACTCGATTTCGGCAAGAAGATAGCCAGCGGGACTCCTGAGCAGGTTCAGCAGGATCCGAATGTTATCAAGGCCTACCTCGGCGATGAAGATCTGGAGGGGCTCTAGGTGCATTTAGATCTTAACGACATGACGTTCCCCAAACTTCTGAAGGCTCAGGCTGCTGCTTTTGGAGCAAAAAAAACCGCCCTGCGTAGAAAAGGTCTCGGCATTTGGCAGAACTTCAGTTGGCATCAGTATCTGGATAACGTGCGAACCCTGGCGCTTGGCCTTCATTCTCTCGGCTTTGGCACTGGTGACAAGCTCGCCATAATCGGCAATAACCGGCCCGAATCGCTATTTGCAGAAATCGCTGCTCAGGCGGCGGGTGGCGTCGCTGTTTCCCTGTATCACGATTCAACCCCGCAAGAGGTCACGGCGGCACTCATTCAGTTCGATGTATCCGTTGCGATTGTCGAAAACCAGGAGCAGGTTGACAAACTGCTTGACCACCTGGAGCGGCTTCCGAAACTTCATCGTATTATCTTCATTCAAAAGCGCGGCATGCGAAAATATCTCGACGAGAGACTTATAACCTTCGAAGCGGTTCAAGGTCTTGGCACTACTCTCGGCGATCAACAACCGGAGCTCTTCGACAGACTGGTTGCTGCAGGTAAAGGTGAAGATACCGCTATCATCTGCCTGACCTCAGGGACAACCGGACAGCCGAAGGGTGCCATGCTCACCTTCAGAAATCTGCTCAGCATGAGCCTCGCCTTAAATGAAGCCGATCCTAAAAAAATGCATGATGAATTTGTCTCGCTGCTCCCGCTGGCCTGGTTCGGAGAGCAACTCATGTCTGTTGCAGCGCCGCTTGTAGCAGGATATTCCGTCAACTTTCCTGAAAAGGAGGAGACTGCTATGGCCGATTTGCGCGAGATCGGGCCGCATATCATGCTCTCTCCCCCTAAAGTTTGGGAATCAATTGCCGCCACCGTGCGCGTCAGAATGATGGACTCAACCCCATTTAAAAAATTCATGTTTAACACATTTATGCCGATTGGCGAGCGCTATGCCGACTGCATATTGTCCGGAGCTTCACCTTCAGTATCTCTGCAGATAGGGCGATTCCTTGCGGATGTTTTTCTATTCAGGGCTCTCAGGGATCGCCTGGGTCTTTCCAATGTCCGCTCGGCACTGACTGGGGGAGCCTCGCTCGGAACAAGCGTTTTCAGGTTTTTCCATGCGATAGGGGTCAATTTGAAACAGCTCTACGGTCAGACTGAAATCGCCGGGGTAACCTGTATGCATCGCAACGGCCATGTAAAAGGTACGTCAGTCGGTGTATCGCTATCCGGTGCCGAGATAAAGATTGATGAGAACGGCGAGGTGCTTTCCAGAAGTGCCGGTCTCTTCAAGGGTTATTACGGTGATGAGGAGTCAACGCGCCAGGTTCTTACGGCAGATGGCTGGCTTAAATCGGGTGATGCCGGATTTCTGGATTCAGAAGGTCACCTTACCATTACAGACCGGACAAGCGCTCTGCTCATCCTTTCTGATGGTTCCTGTTATTCTGCGCAACATATTGAAAATAATCTTCGTTTTTCGCCGTATATTGCTGAAGCAATTGTTTTTGGCGGCGGGTCAATACCAATTGTTGCCCTGATTGGAATCAGCAGCCGTGCCGTCGGTAAATGGGCTGGCGACAACAAAATCTCCTATATGACATTTGCTGACCTGACCTCGCAACCAGAAGTTATTGATCTGCTTGCCGGTGAAGTAATCAGGGTTAATGCCGATCTGCCGGTGATAGCAAGGATTTCAAGATTTGCAATTATCTACAAAGAGCTGGATGCCGATGAGGGTGAGTTGACCCGTACCGGCAAAGTACGCCGGGAAACTGTAGCGGCCATTTATAAAGAGATTATCGATGCACTTCATGCAGGAACAGATACTGTTGCTATTGACACTACCATTGTTTTTCCCGATGGCAAGTCAGGACATATCAAGACCACCGTAACAACTAGAAAACCTTAGGCGGAGGAGTAGTCACAATGGACATCACGTTTCTCCTGCAGCTTATCATCAACGGTCTCGTAGTCGGCAGTATCTATGCTCTTGTAGCAACCGGATTCGTGATCATCTATAAAGCCAGTAGTGCCCTCAATCTCGCTCAGGGCGAATTTCTGATGGTTGGGGCATACCTTTGCCTGAATCTGCTCTCCAAATACAATATGCCGTTCTGGCAGGCAATTCTGATCACATTTGTTTTTTCCGCCATACTTGGTATGCTTATCGAACGACTTATCCTGCGACCTCTGATAGGTTCACATCTTATTTCAGTCATTATGGTCACCCTCGGTCTCTCAAGCATTCTGAAAGCACTCGTTCAATTGGCCTACGGTACTGACACTATACCATTTCCTGAAGTATTTCCGAGCGCACCTGTTCAGATCGGGCCGATTCCTGTTTCACAGGGATACCTGTACGCTATTGGTTGCGTAACTATTCTGGTAACATTGCTCACTACGTTCTTCAAATACTCAAAAATCGGTGTTGCCATGCGAGCCACCGCTTCAAGCCAGCAGGTTGCCCTCACAATGGGAATCAGCGTCAAGAAAATGTTCGCCATATCGTGGGCAATATCTGCAATGGTTTCAGCGGTTGGAGGAGTACTACTCGGCACAATACGGGGCGGCATAGATATGTCTCTCAGCTTTATGGGGCTTAAAGTTCTTCCGGTTGTAATCCTGGGAGGACTTGACAGCATATTGGGAGCCATTGTTGGCGGCGTGATTATCGGTATCCTTGAGAACCTCTCAGGCGGTTATGTTGACCCTCTGGTGGGGGGTGGCGCCAAAGAGGTGGCTCCTTACATTGCGTTGATTCTTATTCTCATGTTCAAACCTTACGGCCTGTTCGGCAAAAAGAAGATCGAACGGGTTTAGAGCGTTTTTTCCAAAGTGAGGCTTTATGCGTTGCGGTGACTTCAAAACTTCATATTCTGCCGACATGACTATCTTTGAGTCAAACAGCGCCCGTGTAGTTCTGGGAATTTTTCTCTGTCTGTTATTTTCTCTGCCGCTCTATACTCCCGGCTATCTGCTTGATGTGTTAAACCGCATCGGTATAGCCGTTATCGGAGCGGTAGGTCTCAATATACTGACAGGGTTCACCGGACAGATTTCGCTTGGCAATGCTGCCTTCATGGCCATTGGCGCGTTCACCTGCGGTTATTTCAGTACTAAGTTCGGGTTGCCGTTCTATATCTGTATACCTCTTGCCGGACTTATGACTGCGTTCTTTGGCATGTTTGTTGGAATTCCTTCCCTGCGCATCAAGGGACTCTACCTTGCTATGGCAACTCTTGCAGCTCATTTTATCGTAGAATTTGTGGTTATCAAATGGGAATCCGTGACTGGTGGTGTTGTCGGACTCTCGATTCCATCTCCTAAATTGGGGAGCTTTTATTTTGACTCAGACGCCAAACTCTTCTTTCTCATTTTTGTTATTGCAATCATGTCCGTACTCTTTGCTAAGAATCTCTTTCGCTCCAAGGTAGGCAAAGCGTTTGTTGCCATCAGAGATCAAGCCATTTCAGCAGAGGTCATGGGTGTAAATATTCTTAAGTACAAACTGCTTTCCTTTGGTATAAGCTCATTTTATGTGGGTGTCGCCGGGGCTCTTGTAGCCTATCATGCCAAAATAATCTCTCCTGAAACGTTTCCTGTAACAGTGGCCATCGATTATCTGGGTATGATCATCATTGGCGGCCTGGGCAGCATTCTCGGTTCCATCTACGGCGCCATTTTTATTACACTGCTCCCCGAACTGCTCAGATTGTCAACATCGGCATTAGCCGGCTCTTTTCCTTTACTGGTTGCAAAACTAGCCGCAATGAAAGAGCTGGTTTTCGGTCTTTTTATTGTTATTTTCATCCTTTTTGAGCCGGCCGGAATGGCGGCACGCTGGCACAGTATTAAAAACTATTGGAAGCTCTATCCATTCTCACACTAGCAGCACAACACAAAAAAAGGGAGGTAGCTATGAAATTCAGAAGAGTACTGGCAGCAGTGGCAGCAGTGGCAGCAGTCGCATCAACATCTTTTGCAGCAGAAACGATCAAGGTTGGCGGTTTATGGGATCTGACCGGGATCACGGCAGACGTTGGCAAACCATTTGCTGACGGCGTACAGGACGCAATTGCTTCGATCAACGAAAAGGGGGGTGTTAACGGTAAAAAGATTGAGCTTATAAATGTTGACTATGCCTATAAAATGCCGCAGGCAAACGCAGCATACAAAAAATTTGTTGAGTCAGATAAAGTTGTAATGATCAACGGGTGGGGTACCGGTGATACAGAAGCGCTCAAGGACATTATCGCTAAAGATAAAATCCCTTATTTTTCAGCATCATACTCCGGGCACCTGACCGACCCGGCAAAAACTCCGTATAACTTTTTTGTCGGAGCGAGTTATTCTGACCAGATCAGAGGTTTTCTCGATTTTGTCAAAAAGAACTGGAAAGGAAAAACACCGGCAAAAGTTGCCTTTATCTACCCTAACCACGGGTTTGGTAAAGCACCTATTGAAGCAGGACGGCAGTATGCAAAAGAGTTGGGTATTGAACTGGTGCATGAAGAGATTATTCCGGGACCAGTGCAGGATGTAACGTCAAACCTCCTTAGTATGCAGAAAAAGAACCCTGACTATGCATATGTTCAGACAACGGTTGCTCCTTGTGCGAATCTGCTGAAAGATGCAAAAAAACTTGGTATCAAAACAATTTTTTTCCTGGGCAATTACGGCATGACCGAAGCGCTTCCGAAGCTTGCAAAAGAAGCGGCTGAAGGCGTCTACGGCATGACCACCAACGTTCCTTATGGTGCTAATGTTCCCGGAATGAAACAGATTTATGAGTGGGATAAAAAGCACCCGTCAAATGATCAGCGTGACACGGTCTATGTGCGTGGTTGGGCCTATGCACTGGTCTGGGTAGAAGGACTAAGGATAGCCGACAAGAACAAACAACTTAACGGAGAAGGAATCAAGAATGCTCTTGAAACCCTCAAAAACTTTGACACCGGCGGTCTGGTGCCTCCAATCACTTATACCGCGACAGACCACCGTCCAACTACCAAAAGTACGATTTACGTGATCAAGGATGGTAAAATGTCGAAGGTAGCAGATATGGAAATTCCCCGTAAGAAAGAATATTTAGGACTGTAATCATTCCACATATTTTATCAGGAGGGGGGCACTTCGCCCCCCTTTTTCAAAAACGAGGCTCATCGCCATGTTGACTATAAGCAATGCAGAAGTCATCTATAATCGCGTAATCTTGGTGCTTAAAGGTCTCTCCCTCCATGTGCCAGAGGGTAAGATAGTCGCGCTATTGGGTGCCAATGGCGCAGGGAAAAGTACTACGCTTAAAGCGATTTCAGGGCTCCTTAAATCCGAGGAGGGTGAAGTCTCGTCCGGCTCAATTGAATTTATGGGTGAACAGATCAACAATATGGATCCGGAAGAGATAGTCCGGAAAGGCATCTTCCAGGTTATGGAAGGACGGAGAGTTTTTGAAGACCTTACCATTGACGAGAACCTGACGGTCGGTGGTCACACCCGCAAAGATACTACGGGCTTCAAACGTGATAAAGAGCTTGTCTATGATTATTTTCCCCGGCTCCGCGAACGACGCAATCAGTTAGCAGGATTCCTGAGCGGAGGTGAGCAGCAGATGCTTGCCATCGGCAGGGCTCTCATGGCTAGACCTAAATTGATGCTGCTTGATGAGCCGTCTCTTGGAATTGCACCTCTGCTAGTTCAGGAAATTTTTCATCTGATAAAACAGATCAATACTGAGGAGAAAACGACCATACTGTTAGTTGAGCAGAATGCCAATATCGCCTTCAGTATCTGTGATCACGCCTACATTATGGAAGGTGGGCGGGTAGCAATGAGTGGTACCACAGAGCAGATGAAATCGAATGATGACGTTAAAGAGTTTTACCTGGGAATGGGTGAAGGCAAAGAGAAGAAAAGTTATCGGGAATTAAAGAGTTATAAACGACGAAAACGCTGGCTGTAATCAATAGTTTTCTCTGTCCAAGGAGTTTTTCATGGCAATCAGGGACATTTTAGTTTATCTCGATAGTTCAGCCGCATCTGCGGTGCGGCTCGATGTTGCTATTGCATTTGCCCTAAAACATGGCGCTCGCCTGCGCGGCCTGTACCTTATTACCCACTCTTACTACGAATCAAGCTTAATCGGAGAAAAAAATGACCGGGTGAAAGCAGAACAACTTTTCACAGAGAAAACATCCGGGGCAGGCATTGCATCTGATTGGGTTTTTCAGGACTGCTCCACCGTGGGTTCAAGTGTCAGCGACTTAATCGTCAAATATGCCTATTTTACCGATCTGCTTGTCATTGGGCAGGTTAATCACTCCGCACCAGTCATTAAAATCCCGTCAGATCTGGTGGAAAGGGTTATTTTATCAACTGGAAGACCTGTGCTTGTAATACCTCATTCCGGCATTTTCAAATCTGCTGGCGAAAGGATAATGATTGCATGGAAAGGAGGTAGAGAATCTATAAGAGCGGTAAACGACGCTTTACCGCATTTGCAAAAAGCTCAAAAGGTGGCCATTGTAGAATGTAATAAAGCTGATGATATCGATTATACGAGCATTGAATCTATCAAAGACTTTCTTCTTAAACATGAAATAATTGCCGCAGTTGAAGTCATAATCACGGGAAACTTTCCAATTGGGGACATGCTCTTGAATAATATATGTGAAAAAAATATTGATCTATTGGTAATGGGGGCATTTGCGCCAAATCGTCGAGGCAGACTTGAACTGAGCCCTGTTGCCAAACATCTGCTTGAACACCTGACTGCGCCTGTATTGATGTCTCATTAACAGACTTGTCTCTAATGGCACGTCTCATGCTAACTCCTTCCGGTATGGAGGGAATCAAGTATGGGGAAATCAGTACTGCTTTGTGATGATGAACAGCTTGTCCGAATGAATCTGAGAAGTATGCTGGAGGATCTGGGCTTTGATGAGATTCTCGAGTGCGGAGACGGGGCAAAAGCAGTGGAACTGGCGCTGGCAAGCTTTCCGGATTTGGCAATTATGGACATTGCCATGCCTGGTATGGATGGCATAAGCGCCGCAGTTGAGATCAGGAAGAAGCTTAAAATCCCGATTATGCTTCTGACAAGCGCCTGTGATATGGCGACTGTAAAACGGGCATCTGCAAGCGGAATTGCCGCTTTTTTAACCAAGCCACTCCGTCAGCAGGATCTGCTTCCAGCTATAGAAATTGCCTTGCAGCACGCTGGAGAGATAGAAAGTCTGAAAGAGAAAATTGGTGATCTGCACGAAGTCATCGAAAATCGCAAGATTATCGAAAAGGCGAAGGGTGTTCTGATGGAAAAGGATCACGCATCAGAGGCGGAGGCGTACCGCGTCATGCAGAAAAGTGCGATGGATAAGCGGAAAACGTTGCTACAGGTCGCAAATATGATTTTGAAGGATCGTGTCTAAAAATTTCTCCCCACAGGACTCTCCGATATCAGACGTTCAACCATTCTCTCAATTTCTGAAATCACTTTTACGTCCATCTTCTTAAACCATCGTTGAGGAATGTTTTCCATCCCGTAATACGCCCCGGCCAGCATCCCGCATATAGCTCCGGTTGTATCGGCATCGGCTCCCTGATTGACGGTTCCGACCAGACACTCTTCAAAATTCCTCCCACGAAAAAACCAGTGAAACACAGTCTGCATCGTATCGACAACATATCCGGTTGCCAGACCTCGGTATGGCTCAAAATGAAACGTGGGAAACCGGGAAACAAAGCTGTCAACATGGCGACGCAACCGGCTTTTTTCTGCCCCGCAGAGCGCAAGGTGCAGGAGCTGGCCGATACAGAGACATGCTGCATCCGATAGCGGATTGTTGTGGGTGATGTGCGCCTGCTCTATCACATATTTTTTGAGTAATTCACCATCTGGTAGCGAAAAAAGCGCCGCCGGCAGAAGGCGCATGGCGGCGCCGTTGCCTGCGTCCCATTCATTTGGCGGCGATTCCAGACGACCATGTATAAGATATGCGCGTATCCCCTTGCGGCAGGTATCACCGCAATCAACCGGACGTGATTTGAGCCACGCGGCAAAATTATCAGCTACAGCCTCCAGCGACCACCTCTGTTTTTTTACAATCGCCCGAGCAATACAGAGCGCCATTTCGGTATCATCGGTTACCTGTCCCGGTTTCAGGCGGAGCCAACCACCACCAACAACATCACGGAAGATGCCGTATTTAGCAGCAATTTCGGAAGGGGTCATAAACTCGACCGTGGCACCCAGAGCATCGCCGATTGCCATCCCGATGAAGGCGGCACGTGCGCGGTCGCTGATTTCTTCGATGTTATATTGGTTAAACATGGACACATCCATTCAAAAGGTTTGTAGCGCTGTAGTGTAAACTGGCACATTCTATGCTTAATTGATGCCAGTACCGGCAACGACGCCTGTGGGTTTATTTCTGCAGGCGTTTTAATTTTTGGAAGGAGCGAATTATGGCAACTGCATGTGAAATGAAAGACAAGATTCAGGGGCACCCTTGCTTTGGCGGCAACCAGAAGAAGAATGGTCGTATGCACCTGGCTGTAGCACCGAAATGCAATATCAAATGCGGCTATTGTTCACGTAAGCATGATTGCGCCAACGAATCCCGTCCCGGTGTTACCAGCCGTATTATGACTCCTCAGGAAGCGATTGAAAAAGTTCGGGAAGTCATGGCAAGCCCGATTGCCGGCTCAATCGTCAAGGTCGTTGGTATTGCCGGCCCGGGAGATCCGCTTGCAAATGAAGAAACTTTTGAAACATTTGCGATGGTCAAAAAGGAATTTCCGCATCTGATGCTTTGCCTCAGCACCAACGGTCTGCTGCTGCCTGAATCGATTGATCGGCTCTATGGGATGGGGCTGCATAGCCTGACCGTTACGATCAACGCTGTAGCCCCGGAAATCGGCGCAGAGATTTATCGTCACGTAATCTATCACGGCAGATATTATACAGGGGTCGATGGGGCAAAAATCCTGATTGACAATCAGTTTGAAGGGCTCAAGATGGCCGGAGAACTTGGCCTGACCATCAAGGTCAACTCCGTGCTGATACCAGGAGTGAACGACGCCCAAATGCCGCTGATCGCCAACCGGATAAAAAAGCTGGGTGCCTTCGTCATGAACATCATGCCGATTATTCCTCAGGCGGAACTTGCACATATCATCCCCCCCAGCGAGGAGCTGGTGGCTGCGCTCCGGAAGGCAAATGAGAGTATTATCGGCCAGTTCGCGCACTGCAAGCAGTGCCGTGCCGATGCCATCGGGCTTGTTGGACAGGATCTGAATATGACGATTGCAGAAGCGGTCTGTCCGACTCCATGAAGATAGAAGCGCTTCGAACTTGTGATATCGGTGGCTTTCTGACACTGGCTGCAGGGGAAAACTGGATGTCAGAGCAGTGGGAGCTTGCGTTTCTGTTGTCAATATTTCCTCAGGGATGTTTTGCCGCACGTTTAGAGAGCGGGGAAACGGTTGGATTTGTGACCTCTATCTGCCATGAGCGTAGTGGCTGGATCGGCAATCTTATTGTTGCAGATGAGCATCGAGGGAAAGGAATCGGCAAAACGCTTTTCACTGTGGCTCTCGGAGCATTGCGAACAGCCGGTGCCAAGACCTTCTGGCTGACCGCTTCGAAATCGGGTTTGCCGCTCTATCAAAAGCATGGTTTTGTCGGCATTGACACGATTTATCGCTGGTCAGGAGAGGTGCGACAGAGACATGCATCATTTGAGTCTCCTACTAACCTGAGATCGTTGACCACATCAGAAGCCGATGTTGACTTCCGAGCCTGGGGTGATCGGAGGTGTGCTCTTTTGGCAGCAACAACCCGGCGTGGGAGATTTCTTCATGATGACTCCGGCTTTATTGCTCTACAACCGTGCGTAGATTCAGTGCAGTTCGGGCCTTTTTCGGCAGTTGACTCAATCTGTGCGGAGCGTCTCTTTGAAGCTGCATCACGAAACGTCGTACCTGGAACAAAGGTTTTTGTCGACGCACCCGCTTTGAACCGGGCGTCGCTTCGAATATTCCATCGTAAACAGATGAAGATTGTCGGCAGTAACCTGCTGATGTATGCAGGCAAAAAACCTAATTATCGACCGGAGTTGATTTACGGATTAGCTACTATGGGGAGTTGCGGGTAAACTGTCTTGTCGCATCTGTGAACAAACTTCCTGACCTGTACAATAAATTATCTGTTAGAACGAATCAGGTTTTTGTAATAGAAAATCTTGTATTTTCTCTCCATAATGTTACTGTTGCATAAGCT
>CAYQMO010000083.1:0-14740 GCA_964418315.1 uncultured Geobacter sp.
GAAGAAGACCGCAAGAAACAGTGTGATGTGACCAGAAAATCATCACCATTTCTTCAGGATTTTAATGTGACTTAAAAATCCACACCCTAAGGGTGTGGTCATGTGGACTGGCTATGCCGGTCCCGAATGGGCATGGCAAAATGCCGCTCACTGGTATCTATAATCTGAGTTGTTGCCGCAACTTCGAGAAAAGGAGGTCACAGTGAGCAGCATCTTTAGAAAGTTATCACATACGATATGGTATTGATTGGATGCTGCCATGATATGTGAGTATGTCCGCTATTGGGCAAAGAAGGAACATCAGATGGAGCAGTTACAATTGATAGATTAACATTCATTTGCGGCACAACTCCCAGCCCGCCCACTTGTGGGCAGGGCCAGCCCCCCTGTGGGGGGCGAATTTAAAAGCCGCATCCTTTGGGTGCGGATTTTTTACTTGTGTACTAAAATAATGCGCTTATCAGCCCAGAATAGCCAAGTTAATCTACGGGTTGATACTTTCATAAAACGTTGAATATCTGTGTTGCAATGTATGCCGTTGAATGATATTAGAATATGCGAATATCTTTAAGGAGATACTATGGATTTCACTACAGCAAATGCCTGGGCTGAATTTATAAAAGCCCTTGCTCACCCGACACGCCTTCAAATTGTTGCTGAATTACTCAAAGGCACCAAATGTGTTACAGACATTCAGGACATACTACCTGCATCACAAGCTAATATTTCACAGCATTTGACAGTGCTTCGTCATGCCGGACTTGTTAACTTTGTCCAAGACGGTTCCCAGCGGTGTTACTACATAAGCCGTCCAAAATTGACTTCAACCATTATAGAACTACTTAAAGAAGGTGAACCTGCGGTATGCAAAACAAAGCTGGAGATTAACGGGGAAAAAATGCAGGCAGAAGGAGTGTGCTGTGCCAGATAAAGACAACTTACCTCTGTTTGAACACAACCATGCCGACGAACCGGTATTTCTTCCTGGTAATATGCTGGAAGCCGCAAGGGTTCAAAAGGAATTATCCACTTTTATCATACCGGAAGGGTGCCTACTGGACTTTGATGGTGAATTGGTGGAATTCCTGGTTGCAAGCGGTAAAGCAATCCTTGAACCTTCCTGGCCTTGCTTTCATACACGTCTCTACCGCTGGCATACCAATGACACTGAATACGGCATTATTGGCGGAACTGTTGGTGCGTCATTCGCTGTGCTTGCAGCCGAAGAACTCTTTGCATTGGGATGCAAGGCACTTGTTACCATTTCCTCTGCCGGTTTGATTGCTGAAAATCTCGAAACTCCGATGTTTCTGTTGATTGACAAAGCATTGCGAGACGAGGGAACAAGCTATCATTATCTCCCCCCTGAACGATTTGCAATTTCGTCACCTTCCCTTGTGGACATAGTTTCTCAAAAGCTGACGGAAAATGCCTTGCCAATTATCCAGGGAAGTTCCTGGACAACCGATGCTCCGTTTCGTGAAACTTCCAAGCTCATTTCAGCAAGACGTGACGAAGGAATAATTGCAGTTGAAATGGAAGCAGCGGCCTTGTTAACAATGGGCACCGCACTTAATAAACCGGTCATTTGCTTTGCCCATATCACAAATTCTATGGCTACCCGTGATGATGATTTTGAAAAGGGTGGGGACGACGGCAATGAAGAAGCATTGAAAGTTTGTGCAACGGCTTTGTCCGCACTATTGGAAAATAACTAAATCTGGATAAAGGAGGTTTTCCATGTTGAAAATGGTCGTATTTCACACCGGAAGCAAGGGTTGAACAAGTTGTGCTATGGCTACAGGTGTAGCCAATAAAATGCAGGCTCATTTCGGCGAACAGATTGACGTAGCAATTCACCTGATTGACTCACCGGAAGCAGAAAACTACGTATTGAGAGCAGCAACGACGGTGTTTCTCAATAACGCATGGGTTCCATTGGACGTTGCCACATCTGCCGGAAGAATGCAGGAATACATTGAACAGGAATTAGTTGGGGTAAAGCATGAAGGTGCGTGATAGCGGTATGCCTGATGAAGAAATGTGGGTTGGTTTTTTTGACCCGGCAAAGGTGCTGAATGTTTTAGGTCTCAATTCTGGAATTCAGGATTTGGTTGAATTCGGTTGCGGATATGGGACCTTCACCCTTGCTACCGCTGACATTGCTTCGGGAACCGTTTATGCTTTGGATATAGAACCAGAAATGGTGAATGTGGTTCAGCAAAAATGCCTTGATGCTGGCAAATCAAATGTTCAAGTCATCTTGCGTGATTTTGTGGCGGAAGGAACTGGATTAGACGACAATTCTATGGATACAGCACTGCTGTTCAATATCCTACACCATGAAGAACCGGTTGCCTTGATGAAAGAAGCACTTCGCATACTCAAACCAAACGGGACACTGGCGGTAATTCACTGGAACTATGACCCCACAACGCCCCGTGGTCCGGCTATGGAAATTCGTCCACGGCCAGAACAGTGCATTAATTGGGCAATAGAAGCCGGGTTCCGTTTCAGCGAACAGAACCGATTTGATTTGCCTCCGCACCATTACGGATTAACATTCAAGAAACCATATGCCCGATGAATTACTTGCTACCCGTGTGGTAGCCAAAGTGGCTATGAAATCATCATTCAACGAAAATGCAACCGATTACGACATCTGGTTTGATAACAATAATGACCTTTATCAGGCAGAGTTAAACGCTCTACGGTTTTTCATTCCCGAAAATAAGAATGGAATTGAAATTGGCGTTGGAACTGGTCGGTTTGCTGTTCCACTTGGAATTCGCATTGGTATTGAACCTGCACCTCAAATGGCTGAACTGGCACGTCAGCGGGGTGTTGAGGTAGTGGAAGGCATTGCAGAAGCCCTCCCTTGTGCTGATAGCAGTTTTGATTTTGCTGTAATGGTAACGGCCGTGTGTTTCCTTGATGACGTGTTACAAGCGTTCCGGGAAGCATTCCGTATCCTGAAACCAGGCGGATTGTTGATAGTAGGGTTCATTGACCGTGAAAGCGAGCTTGGACGTAAATACAACCAGAAAAAAGTTTATAGCATGTTTTACCGTGACGCAACGTTTTATCATGTGAGCGACCTGGTGGTGTTTTTGACGCACGCTGGTTTCACAGGATTTTCCTATCGCCAGACAATCTCTGCCGGAGAGCCACCCGACCTGACGGTCAGGGAAGGCTTTGGCGATGGAGGCTTTGTTGTCATAAAAGCACATAAGCAACCATGAGGAGGTAGAAATGAAGGTAGGAATCATCCGGTGTCAGCTGACGGAAGATATGTGCCCTGGCAGTACCGACTTCAAAGTGGCAAAAGAAGGGACTTTGGCTTTTGAGGAGACCGGCCCGGTCGAGATTATCGGATTTCTTTCCTGTGGCGGCTGTTCCGGCAAGAAGGCCGTTACACGTGCCAAGATGATGGTTGACCGGGGTGCCGATGCCATCGTCTTCGCCTCCTGCATGAAAAATGGCAACCCTATCGGTTACCCCTGTCCGCATTTTGCCGCTATCAAAGGGGCGGTGGAGAAGAAACTCGGTCCGGATGCGAAGATCATCGACTGGACCCATTGAGTAGAATGACCTATGCCGATTTACAAGAAGCGCTCCGGGTGCTGGGAATTGGCGAACGAGCCACCCTCAAAGAGATCAAGGCCCGGCATCGGGAACTGGTGAAGCGGCATCATCCCGATGCCGGAACAAGCACCGAACCGGACGCGATCCGCCTCATCAATGCTGCCCACCGGATAGTTGAGGAGTATATCTCCGACTACCGGATCTCCTTTACTGAGGCAGAGTTCTACGAGCAGAACCCTGAAGCCCGCCTCTGGCAGCAGTTTGCCGATGACCCCTTGTGGGGGAGAAAATAGCCATGATCGGTGAAGAGTCTATTCGGCTGACAGCCTTCATCGGCGTGCTAGTGCTGATAGCATCCTGGGAACTGATCGCGCCCCGACGGAAGCTTTCCGATAGTAAGAGAAAGCGCTGGTTCGCCAACCTGTCGATGGTGGCCATAGATACGGTTGTAGTGCGCCTCGTCGTACCCGTACTGCCGGCAGGCATGGCCCTACTCGCCAAGGAACGCGGCTGGGGAATGCTCAACCAGGTTGATCTGCCCGAGTGGCTTGCCTTCGTCGTTGCGGTTGTCGCTCTCGATTTCGTGATCTACATCCAGCATGTACTATTTCATTTTCTACCATCACTCTGGCGCCTCCACCGCATGCACCATGCCGACCTTGATATTGACGTCACTACCGGCAATCGCTTCCATCCAATTGAAATACTAATCTCCATCGGGATCAAGCTGGCGGCTGTCATGGTCATCGGTGCCCCAACTGTGGCAGTAGTCGCCTTTGAGGTGATCCTGAACGCCTCCGCCCAGTTCAATCACGGCAACATCAGGATTCCGGAATCCTTAGATCGTTTTCTGCGTTTATTCGTAGTTACGCCGGATATGCACCGCGTGCATCATTCGGTTATTCCCCGCGAGACGAACAGCAACTTCGGCTTTAACGTCCCCTGGTGGGACCGACTGTTCGGCACCTACCGGGCACAACCGGAACAGGGACACCTAGGGATGACGATCGGTCTCAAGGAATATCGTGACCCAGCCAAATTGTCTTTAGGTAGACTGTTGCTGCTGCCATTTATGAAAGCATAGTTTCAAGCTGGCTGGCAAAGTAAAGGGGATAGCAAAATGTTCTGCAATAAAGTGCTCCGCTTACAGCAATTGTACCGAACGGCAGCTCTACTGGCCATGATCACCATTTATTATAACATTGCAGAAGGTGTGATTTCAGTCTGGTTCGGTGCTGAAGATGAAACCATTTCCCTGTTCGGTTTTGGTCTCGACTCATTTGTGGAAGTGATTTCCGGAGTTGGTATCTGGCATATGGTTCGCCGTCTGGGCAAAGGTGAGCTTGAAGATCGTGACCCCTTTGAAAGGAAAGCGCTTCGCATTACCGGTGGCGCCTTTTATCTGCTTGCCGTCGGCATGACACTGACAGCCATTCTTTCCATCGTGCAAGGGCATAAACCCGTGACAACTTTCTGGGGTATAATTGTTTCTGTGGTATCGATTGTCGCAATGCAGGTGCTGATTCACTACAAAATGAAAGTTGGAACCGCTCTCAATTCACCAGCCATTTTGGCTGATGCCGCCTGCACGCGAACCTGCCTGCAACTTTCAGTGGTGCTCCTGCTTGCCAGTGTCAGCTATTTTCTGACCGGTGTCGGCTACCTAGATGCGATCGGTTCCGTCATTATCGCAGTTCTTTCCATCCGTGAAGGAAGAGAGGCTTTTCTGAAAGCCAGAGGACTTGCCTGCTCATGTTCCTGCTCGGGAGCCTGCGACACGGCATCTTAATTGGTTTTATATCGAGTATAACTTTTAAGGCGAAACAGAACACAGAACAATGTCTGAGAGGATGCATGATGAACTGGGATGAGCGCTACAGTGAACCGGGCTACACTTACGGCACCGAACCAAATGATTTTCTTGTGTCAGTGACTGAGACGATCACACCCGGTGGTAGGATTTTATGTCTGGCAGAGGGAGAAGGAAGAAACGCTGTCTATCTTGCCTCCCTTGGTTATGTGGTCATCGGTGTCGATGGCTCGGAAGTCGGCCTGCGCAAGGCGCAAGCCCTTGCTGCAGAACGCGGTGTCTCCATTACCACCATACACGCCGACCTTGGCACCTTCGAAATTGGCCCTGAACAATGGGACGGGATCATTGCCTGCTATTGCCATGTACCTTCAGCCACCCGCATTCCGCTCCATCTGTCAGCGGTTCGCGGGCTAAAATCTGGTGGCGTCTTTGTGCTTGAGGCATTCAGTCAAGAGCAGCTTGCCTATGACACCGGTGGACCGCAATCGCTCGATATGTTGATGTCTCTCTATGATGTGAAGCAGGAACTTGCCGGATTGGAGTTCAGGCATGCTGTACAACTGGAACGGGAAGTGCGGGAAGGGAGCAGGCATACCGGACTGGCATCGGTAA
The DNA here is from genome assembly GCA_964418315.1 of uncultured Geobacter sp. Taxonomy (GTDB): domain Bacteria; phylum Desulfobacterota; class Desulfuromonadia; order Geobacterales; family Pseudopelobacteraceae; genus JACRCG01. The sequence continues at coordinate 6,011 of CAYQMO010000083.1, forward strand.
TTCAGATAGTAGGCATCAAACCGTGACCTATGCCTCCAGAAGTTTAAGTGTAATCGAAGACCAACAGCAGAAATACTCGGAATTCCCTTACTAACAATGCAGTATCGCCTGAAAGAGATCGATTAGTCGTGAGTGCTGCCGTTTTGATTGCGGTTTCAGGTGAAATGATCCATTGATATTGAGAACGAGGATACACATGTTACCGAAAACCCACTTGATTTATTTTTCACCAACCGGAACTACCAGGAAAATTGTTAAGCAGGTCGCAGTTGGGCTTGATGCGCGAGATGTTGAGCATCATGACCTGACCAGGATGGATCAGGAATTCTCGCTGTGCCTTGGCGACGGACTCGCAGTCATTGGAGTACCTGTCTATGCCGGACGAGTTCCGGAAATATTCTTGAAACGTATTGAGAATCTATCTGGGGAGGGAGTCCCTGCTATTCTGCTCGTGCTTTATGGCAACCGTGCCTATGAGGACGCACTCGTTGAATTCCGTGATGTCATCACCGCCAAGGGTTTCAATGTCGTTGCTGCAGGTGCCTTTATCGGGGAACATTCATATTCAACTGATGTACGTCCTGTTGCAGCAAATCGGCCCGAAGCGGGAGATCTGCAAAAAGCCAGAGAGTTTGGGACTGCCATCGCCAACAAACTACAAGGAGACAGCAATCAGACAACTCTCTATATTCCAGGCAACACCCCCTACAAGGAAAGGATTCCGTTTGGTTGGATATGTCCGGAAACAAAGCCAGAGTTATGCACACTCTGTAAAACCTGTGCACGTGTTTGCCCGGTATTTATTATTACGGTGGATCATGTGGTCACCACGAAAGCGGAAAACTGTGTCATGTGCTGCGCCTGTGTTAAATTATGTCCTCATCAAGCACGAGTGATGCGTCATCCAATGGTCGAGACCAGACGGGATATGCTGGTAAAAAACTGTAGTGAGCGCAAAGAACCTTCCTGCTATTTGTAAATTCGTACTGATGTTGGAATTGTTATAGCGACGATGCTGCTCTTCTGCGAGACCATATCAGTAAGGAAGACGAAAATCTTTACCCATTAGCAGAACGTGTGATTCCCGAAACAATGCGTACCGGCATCCTGTAGAGGTATCAAGCCGCAGAAGCTCAGGTACTCCCGGAGTTTGGCAAGCGTTTTTAAACCATTGTTACGCAGTATGAGCAGGAATAGTTTTGAATTCGGAGAATAAAATATGATCACCACGAGCGAAATAGCGGTTACAGCAACGATCTGGGTATTGACAGCTGCCGGTGGGTTCTTCGGTTCGCGTGCGGCCTTGCGCAAAAAGAGACTGAAGTGTGATATCTCTAAAAGCAAGCTGCAGCAAACCAGCGGAGTAAATGATCGGTCAACGGACTGCTGAATCGTTGTAATCCACACGGTTGATTTGGAAATGGAGCGGTTTCATCTTTACTATCATCGTAGTCTGGTTGATAGGCTGGCATTTAATCAGATTATATTCGTTCGCTTAATCTGCTTGCACATATTCAAAAACTAGCATACTATGTGAATAGTTAATCACATGAGGTGCCTATGCTCGAAAAGAAAAGCACGCGAGTTCGTAAAGAAGAAATCATTCAGGCAGCCCTTGAGGTAGTTGGTAAAAATGGAGTTCGCGCACTTACAATAGCTGCAATAGCTGCATCAGCAGGAATGAGTGAGGCAAATATTTACCGACATTTCAGCGGGAAAGACGACATCTATTCCGCTGTTGCGGATTTTATCGGAAGTTCGGTCATGAGTAATGCATCTGCCATCGCCGGAGGGAGTCGGAAACCACTGGAAAAACTGGAGACGATCTATTTTTCCCATGTCGCTCTTATAATAGAGCATCCAGGAATTCCACGCTTCGTATTCTCCGATGATATCCATCTGGGACAGAGGAATCTTGCTGATACTCTCGCACTACGCATTGGTAATTATATCGAAACAATAACAGGTGTCATTGCCGCAGGCATAGCGGAAGGTGATTTGAAACCCGACTTGTCTTCCCGGGAAACGGCCTTAACACTCCTTGGCATGATCCAGTTTACTGCGTTGCGCTGGACAATAAGTAACGCATCCTTTCAAATACGGCCTGAAGCGGAAAAACTATGGCAAAATTTCCTGATCCTTGTTCGTTGATTTTTTTTGCACCGAATATGAATTTAAATTCACTTTATATTCAATTTTCAGCATGACATAGGGAACCTTATGAAACGATTTGTGTTTGTGCTGTTGACTCTCCTGACTTCGACTCAGCCGCTTTATGCTGCCGCCGAACTGACGCTGGACGAGGCACTGGGTACAGCCCTGAAAAACCACCCCCAGGTAATCGAAGCCAGGGAAAACCTGAACGGTGCCGAAGCTAAAACCGGCCAGGCTTTGGCAAATTACTATCCTCAGATAAACCTGACTGCTGACTGGATCAGAGGCCAGACGTACTTTCCGGCCCAGGAAACCATAAAGATTTCTGAAACCAACACTGCGTCACTGTATCTGAAGCAGACCATCTATGATTTTGGCCGCACCGCTGGTGCGGTCGAATCAGCCCGCGGCAACCGCGAAGCAGCCGACAATTCCCTTACCGTGATCCGACAAGATTTGACGTTACGTGTCAAAGTTGCTTTCTATCTAGTTCTTGCGCTTGAAAAACAGGTTCAGGCCGTCAGAGAAAACGTCAAGGCGCGCGAAGAAGTTTTCCGCCAGGCGCAGGAATTTTTCAATCAGGGGATCAGGGCTAGGGTGGACGTAGCCAGGTCCGAAGCTAACTATTTTGCTGCTAAAACGAATTTGATACGTGCGGAAAGCAATCGAGAGATTGCCCAGGTAGAACTTGCCAATGCCATGGGGATTACCTCCCTTGGGGAACGTACCCCGGTTGCGACGTCCTTCGCTTTACTATCTTTGCCGGAGCGTAACACGTCCCAGCAAAAGGCCTTAAGTAACCGCGCCGAACTGCAACAATTTGCGGCCATGAAGTCGGCAGCGAATGGCAATCTCACGTCAGCAAAAAGCAGCTATTTGCCGATTCTCTCCGGTGTCGCCAACATCGGCTATGCCGACCGTGACTTTCCACCCACCGGAAATGTCTGGGGGATCGGCCTGAACCTGACCGTACCGCTTTTTTCCGGTTTCTCTTCCGTTGAGCAGGTGCGCGAGGCTACTGCTGCTATGAACTTTATCGAGGCCAGGCAGAACAACCTCAAACTTCAGATCATCAAAGAAGTCGAATCTGCCTGGTTTGGCGGAAACGATGCTTCAGCGCGAATGGTTTCAACTCAAAAAGAAGTTGATGCAGCAAATGAAAGTAAATTGCTGGCTGAAGGGCGCTATCAGGAAGGGATCGGCAGTATCATCGAAGTGACTGATGCGCAGTCCCAAACTCTTGATGCCCAGACAGCAAACATTCAGGCAAAGTTTGATTATTACACCGCACTGGCACGACTCGACAGGGCTGTAGGCAAACAATGAGAATAACCGTAAGGAGTGCTGTATAGATCTTTTGAATAGATTGGCAGGAAAGAAAAAATATCTGATCTGGGCCGTTGTTCTCGTGGCTGGAGTAATTGCACTCAAAATGACGGTCCTGGCCCCAACTAAGGTACAGGTCGTGAATGTTGAGAAACGCGATCTCACTGCCCAGGTCTACGGTAACGGGACGGTAGAGGCGAAAGTGGTAGTCGGTGTTTCCAGCAAGATCACCGGCAGAATCGTTGAACTGTACGCTGATCAGGGTGATCTGGTGAAACGGGGGCAACTCCTCGCCAAGCTGGAAAATGACGACTTTCGCCACCAGGAACAGCAGTCCGAGGCTGGACTGAGCAAATCAGCTGCCAACCTGAGTGTGGAACAGGCCAATCTCCAAAAGGCCAGGTCAAATCTGACCCTGGCAGAAAAAAATGCCAAGCGTTACAAAAACCTGGCCGAGAAGAACTTTGTCTCCAGGCTGGAGGCCGAACAGTATGATACCGCCAGCCAGGTTGCCAGGGAAGAGGTCGCCCGCAGCCAGGCAGCTGTAGAGGCTGTGCGCATGGAGCAACAGGCTGGCCGGGCCAGCGTTGGTTTTGCACGAAGCAGGGTCGCAGATACGATGATCTACGCTCCTCAGGATGGCATCATCATCACCCGTGACCTGGAAAAGGGAGCCACTGTTTCGCTAGGAATGTCGATCTTCACCCTGGCAGACCCGCAAACCGTCTGGGTCAAGGCCAACGTTGATGAATCACAGTTGAAAGGTGTGGCTGTGGGCAGGAAAGCTATGATTACGCTTCGTTCTTCGCCCAGTGAGCAATTCTCCGGACAGGTTGCCCGTCTAGGGCGTCAGAGCGATCGGGTGACCGAAGAACTGGAGGTGGATGTGGCCTTCAGCGAGCCGCTGAAACAGTTCCGTCTGGGGGAGCAGTCCGATGTGTACATCATCACAGGTACAAAAAAAGATGCCCCTTCGCTACCTTCCGCTGCCATTATCGCCAAGGATAAAAAGCGGGGCGTGTGGGTGATCAAAGACGGCCGTCTAATATTCAAAGAGGTGACTATCGGGATCGAGGACCGGAGCAATCTGAGCGAAGTCGTTGCAGGGCTTGATGCCGGTGACCGTGTAGCAGTGGCTCCCCCTGCGAACATGGCAAAATTCAAGGAAGGCATGCGGGTGCGGGGGGCGAAATGAATCTCGCCATTCGGGACATACGCTACCACCGGGGCAGGTTTATCCTGACCTCCATCGGCCTCGGGCTGCTCCTCGGGGTGGTCATCAGCATGGGTGGCATCTACCGGGGACTTATCGCCGACGCCCTGGCGATACTACACGCGAATAAGGCCGACATCTGGGTTGTGCAGCAGAATACCAACGGCCCGTTTGCCGAGAGTTCGCGCATCCCGGAAGACATCAAGTACCGCATACGGGCGGTGCCCGGTGTTGCTGAGGCATCCCCGCTTTCCTTCCAGACGGTCCAGATCGAGCGTCACGGCAAACCCTTCCGCTTTTTCCTGATGGGTTATGAATTGAGCGGTTTCGGCGGACCACCGGAGATAGTTGCTGGTCGCGGCATCCGCCAGAAGCACTACGAAATGGTAGCTGCCAGGGCGATGGGAATGCAGATCGGTGAAAAGATCCATCTGGGTCTCCATGATTACACGATCGTAGGATTAACCGGCAAGATTGTCTCTTCCAGCGGAGATCCGGTTGCCTATGTGAGTCTGGCCGACGCCCAGAACATTCAGTTCAAAAAGGACAACGACGCCATCAGGAACGACCGGGAACGGATCGGAGCCAATCTAGCCACTATTCAAACTCTGTCTCCTGTCCAAGGAAAATATCTGCAGCAGAATATCTCAGCTATCACTGAATCAACTCACACGGTTAACACCATTGTTGTCAGATTGGCGCCGGGTGCGAACCTTCATGATGTGCAGGAGCGGATCAGCCGCTGGAACCATTTCAAGCCGCTATCCGATGCAGAACAGACCGCTATCCTGGCTAAGGGAATGATTGAAAAAGCCAGGATGCAGTTGGGGCTTTTCCGGGTCATCCTCCTCGTTATCTCGGCTGTAATAATCTCCCTGATCATCTACACCTCGACCCTCGACAAGATCAAGGTCATAGCCACACTGAAACTGATCGGCTCACAAAACCGGGTGATCATAGGCATGATCCTGCAGCAGTCGCTGCTGATGGGCTTCATTGCGTATTTTATCGGCTACGGATTGATTCTGCTGACCTATGAAAAATTTCCCCGGCGGATCGTCCTGGATGCTTTTGACATGCAAATGTTGTTTGTCATTGTCATGGCGATTTGCATCATTTCGAGCTTTGTGGGTATCCGGAAAGCGCTCAAGGTTGAGCCGGGGGAGGCCCTGGGTGGATAAGAACATGTATGCAATCGAGGTGGAAAGACTGACGAAGATCTACGGTAAAGGCGAGACGGCAGTGACCGCCATCGCAGATGAGACTCTGCAGGTCAAACCAGGGGAGCTGGTTGCCATACTTGGCCCCTCGGGTTCAGGTAAAACGACCCTTTTGACCTGTATCGGACTGATCAATGAACCGACCCACGGCACGGTCGTTATCGATGGTACAACTGTCGCAGATGAAGGTTGGAAAAGCGGTATTGACCTGAAGCGGATGCGCAGGGAAAAACTCGGTTTCATTTTTCAGGCACACAACCTGATACCGTTTCTGACCGCTCAGGAAAATGTCATGATCGCGTTGGAGATCAACAACATGACAAAAAATGAAGCCAAAAGCCGTGCAACAGAGTTGCTGACTTCCCTTAATCTCGGCCACCGACTGGGCAATTACCCTTCAGCGCTTTCCGGTGGCGAAGCCCAGCGGGTGGCAATTGCACGTGCCTTGGCCAACAAACCCAGGGTGATCCTAGCCGATGAGCCGACCGCTGCCCTCGATACCGAGAATGGAAAAAACGTCATGACTCTCCTGAAGAAACTGGCGGTGGAAAACCATTCCGCTATCCTGGTCGTAACCCACGATCATCGCATGGTGGAAGGTTTTGACCGGATATTTCAAGTTAACGACGGCCGCATTACCGACGAAAAAAGTAACTTGGAAGTGGGAGCAAGCCATGAACGGGGATGAGCGTTACAGCGAACTGGGTTTTGCCTATGGTACGGCACCAAATGTGTTTCTCGCTTCGGTATGGAACCGGTGGACCACAATCGTTCGATATGTTGATGTTTCTCGATGATGTGGCAGAAAACTTGCCGGATTGGATCTCTGCTATTCGTATTAATCAGAAATGGCGGGAACGAAAGATAATCAGCTGGATGGAGTTGGAAAGCTTCACACTCCGTCGGAGTGTAACAGCCTAATATTTAAGGACTACCGGGCAAATTCATGGGTGTGTGTGCACCTTTCTCTACTATTCCTATACAAGACGGCACTCGTTCTCAATTCACATTCCTCTCGAAAAACAGCAGCTTCCCGGTTATCCCGAATTCCCCTTCATAGTTGGTGAGCACATTCGCAAAAAGCGAATGGATCTTGGTCTCCTTCAGAGAGAAGTTGCAGAGATCATCGCAGTCACCGAATCCTCTATCTGGAACTGGGAGCATGGCACCAAACCAGAACTGCAATATAATCCAAGAATTATCAAATTTCTAGGTTATATTCCGTTCGACTGTCCAGGTGACACTGTGGGGCGGCTTGCATGGTACAAGAGAACGATGGGGATGAATCTGGATCATCTGGGTGAGGCGATGAGCCGCGATCAGGAGCAACTATCAGATTGGTTGAGCGGAAGGCATAACCCCTGGATGATGCGCCCCACGAGACTGCAGATTGTTGAGGTTGGGAACGCCTGCCAGATTGCCCAGAATGAGTCAACCCCTTTGAAAACCCATCCGCTCTGATCAATCGCTTGCAGTTGATGCATGAAATCGACAATCGTGATTTGGTAGGGCGCCGCGTCGAAATCAGGGCTGCTGATGTCAATTGCAATCAGTTTGTCACCATGATCCTTCATTGAGCGCTTAATATCGCCAACTTCAATTCAATACGATCAGGCTATTGCTATAGCAAATAGTCGGCTTGCTGGTTAACATTGTCTGTGCCTGGCTTCTTAAGGATGGACACCACTCAGATGATCACAACCATCACGAACATTCCGGCCACCACCATGACTTGAATCTGCGCACTGCCTATCTTCACGTTATTGCAGATGCCGCCACCTCAGTCCTCGCAATTCTGGCTCTTTTCGGCGGTAAATTATGGGGTGCCATCTGGCTGAACCCCTTAATGGGTATAGTCGGTGCTGCGCTTGACAGTCGGTTTGGGCTTACGGATTATTGCGGGATTCAGGACGAGTGCTGCTTGATGCTGAGATGAATGCGCCTGTGGTAGCGGAAATAAGAGAGGTCATACAAACAGACTCTGTCAAAGCCAACATAAAAGATCTCCATGTGTGGCGAGTTGGCAAGGGTAAATATGCCTGCATTCTTTCCCTGATAACAGATGAGGCTGTTGAACCGGAATATTTCAAGCGCTTACTTGGTGTTCACGAAGAATTGGTGCACATCACTGCTGAAGTGAACATACGAGATCAATGACCACATTGATGCCAACATCGGCTTCAAGCTCGGACTCATTAGGCCTGAGGACGACATCAGCGTAATCTATGGCCTGGTACTGAAGTATTAATCTGTTTCTTCCAGCACCCTGCCAGCAGTAACACCTATTGACTAAAAATATTGGAAGTTACAACTTAGCGTAACGCATACAGGACTGTACGCATTAGCAGATATAGCCCATAGACAGATAAAATACAGGGACTCTGATGGCAAATCCGCCCAAGGGCGGAGATCCTTAAATCTGCCTCTTTCATAGCCTTCCAAATAGCCTTACGAGCATCTTTGGTATGGTGCCCAGTCCTGGCAGGGAAAACCCAGGGACAGTTTGGAGCCGCTTCGGACTTCAGCTTTTTTATCAGTTCAAGAGCTAGGCTGTTAAGGATCACCGTTCTCCCCTTGCCATTCTTTGTCGAGATCGACCGAACCGTACCAGCTTCAAGATCAACTTCCGGCCAGGGGGGGCTGAAGAGCTCCATACGCAGGAGACCTGTGAGAAGAGGAAGTTTCAGGGCGGCTGTGATTCTGTCGGACTTATCGAGCGCTGTGATAAATCGGCCCAGTTCATCAGTTGAGAAGAAGCGACGCAGCGGATTGGCTTCCTGAAACTTTTTGACGCCCTTAATAAAATTTTCAGCTCCA
>CAYQMO010000083.1:14750-15045 GCA_964418315.1 uncultured Geobacter sp.
CACGTAAATAATTATGCACAATATAGTTTGACGCACGTATATCACTGTAAAAATAATAGTGTAGATCAATATTGTAGTGATCCTATTTTCAGCTTCACCTTCCCCCCCTTACAGATATTCCTATCAGGGGGATAGATGCAACTTCAAAAAATCCTGCTCACGGCTTCAACCCTGTTGATCTTGCCTTTAAGTGCCCACTCCTTCTGTTTTGTGGAAGCAGGCAATTCTTACGGTATATCTCCGCAACTGTTGTGGAGCATTGCCAAAACAGAGAGCAACTTCAATCCAAACGCAA
>CAYQMO010000084.1:0-14975 GCA_964418315.1 uncultured Geobacter sp.
GTTGTCGGAGTAGTGGCGCTGGTCACTGTAGTCGGAGTGGTTGCACTAGTCACAGTGGTTGGTGTCGTTGCAGACGTTGCGGTTGTTGGGGTAGTAGCACTCGTCGCAGTAGTTGGAGTTGTAGCAGACGTCGCCGTCGTTGGTGTCGTGGCGCTGGTCACCGTAGTCGGTGTAGTAGCCGATGTTACCGTTGTAGGTGTCGTCGCAGACGTTACCGTCGTCGGAGTTGTTGGTGTAGTTGGATTTTCTAAAGTTGAGGATGCTGCTGCTCCAACAGGGGGAGGAAGCTCTGCCGAAGTGCTTTTGATATTATCGGCACCTTGCGCACTGTCTGGGTTGTACACCTCTACTTCAGCTTGGGGCAGCGTCAGGTCAACAAACGGCACAGGGGCTTGCACGCCATCGCTATTGGTGTCCAGAGGGGGGACGGGATTGCCTAAAGGAGCGTCGCCCTGGCCTACAAAACCCGTATCACTAATAACTCCTGTATCATCAGCCGGAACCCGGGCTGCTGTCTGCACATTCCCGATGTCTGCCTGGATATTTTCAATGAGGTCATCATCAATTCTTACCGGCGAACCAGTTGCACCGTCTACCTCACCTAAGGTCGGTCCGTTTTCCATGTTGCTAAGTGAGGTCATCTCGTCAAACTGGACAGCTTGTTGATCCAGAGCTGTGGTCTCGTCAGGAGCTTCGTCGGAAGTCGTAGTCCCTGAATTCAAAGTGTCGTCGGTAGCCATGATGTGCCTCCACGTAATTCTTGTAGTCTGATTGAAGGAATTAGTTCAATCACTTTTCTGATGCTGTGAGAATACTACGAAAGAATGCAAATTTATAGACAGCCGGAAGTTATAGTCTCATCGCTCATGAAACGACATGTTAACAACGTCTATCAGCGGCTTTATCAAATATGTCAGCAGAGTTTTTTCTCCTGTCAGTATCTCCGCTTCGACTTTCATGCCTGGCTGTAGCAGATTTCGCCCCGGTACATTGCCTACATAAGGACGTTCCAATCTGACCAGGCCAAGATAATAAGAATCCTTATTATCGCCCATAATGCTGGATGCGCCGACTCTTTTAAGGGTTCCCTTGACAGAGCCAAAGCGGGAATAGTCGTAACTCGTTATTCGCAGATTTACAGGCTGACCTTCCTTAACAAAGCCTATGTCGCGCGGCATAATCTTTACCTCGGCGTCGAGCGTAGCACTGTCTGCAACGACCTGCATGAGCAATGCTCCCGGTTGAACAACCTGCAAGACATTTTTCACACGCATATCCAAAACATAGCCACTGATGGGTGCCAGTATATCAAGACGATTTACGCGAGCCTGTAACCTGAGAAGAGTCTCTTCCAACTCGGCTATTTCGGCACGCACGGTTCCCAGTTCAGCCAAGGCTTCGCGCCGCGATTGATTCTTGGTATCGGTGTAGCGATTTTTGGTTTCGTTCAGTTCCTGCTCTGAAACTCCGATCTCTTCTATCAGTCTTGCGACTTCACCTGAAGCCGTTACTTCTGCCCGGCGCGTTTCCAGCAGCACACTGCGATTGACCAGTTGGCGGGATGCAAGATCCTCGCGCATCACGGAAAGTTCGTTGGTCAGAGCCAGATGCTTCCGGGCGCTGGACAATGACATTTTTAGTTGGCGGATGCGCTGTGTGCGTTGGTCAATCTGACGCTCTAATATTGAGAGGGTTGATTCCAATGTAGCCACTTGCGAAATATAGATATTTTGCTGGTTTGACACCATGTCACGCCGTTCTATGCGGAGTTTGGCAAAATTCGGCTTCCTGCCTTCGGTGAACGCAACCAGACGCTCCTCTCGTAAACGCAGTGCTTCAGTGCGTGCGCTCATTTGCTGAAAATCGGCACGAGCCTGAGTGCCTTCGATACGCAGCAATACTTTGCCTTTCGGAACAAGCTTGCCCTCTTCCACAAGTATCTCAGACACTACGCCGCCATCCAGATGCTGAACCAATTTTACGCTGTCAGAGGGAACAACTTCGCCCATGGCACGCGCAACTTCTTTCATGCGGGTAAACGTCGCCCAGATCAAAAAAATCACCATCAGCGCCGCGACAATATAGAGAACCGGTCTGACAAAAGCAGGAACCAGCTCTTCTTCTATGTGAATACTCTCCGAAAGCAGGCTGCGTTCCCGTCTGCCCAAAAGCGATTTAGGGGAAGAATCCGATTTTTGCGGCACATTTTTTTTATTGTTGAAGATCATATCAATTTAACTCCGACATTATTTTGCCTTTTATTTCTGCAAATGGCCCCATGGCGATTACTGTACCACGCTGCATCAGGATCACACTATCTGCCAGACGCATATGACCGGGACGATGGGAAACCATAATCACAGTAGTGCGTCCGCGCAACCATTCAATGCAATTTAATAATGCCTCTTCCCCGGAATCGTCCATGCCGGTACCAGGTTCGTCAAGCAATATGATGTCGGCTGGTTTAAGCATGGCGCGAGCGAGCGAGAGACGTTGCATAAAACCGTTCGACAATCGGGAATTGGAAATGCGGGTATTGAATCCCTGTGCAAGTGCTGCAATATCTTCGGCAATACCTGCCATTTGTACCGCCCAATTCAACTCATCATCGGATGCTGTCGGGTGCGAAAGACGCAGATTCTGTGCTACAGTGCCGTAAAATAACTCACAATGCTGTGGCATATAGCTGATTTTTGCGCGCAGATCAGCGATAGCAAGTTGGCGTATATCTACGTTGTTAATGCGTATGGTCCCTGCTTGCGGAATATAAATGCGCTCGATCAGTTTGAGCAAAGTGGACTTGCCGGAACCATTCCCCCCCGCTATTACAATAACCTGCCCGGGGGTCACAGAAAACGATACCCCAAGCACGACTGGATCTGAATCATTGGCATAACGAAAGGAGACCCGCGCAAAACTGAGTGCGCCGCCTGCAACAGGGCTGATAGTTTGCAGCGCACCGGATTCCGCCTCACCCTTGAGGCGCATCAGATTTTCAACTTGACGGATGGTGGAGCGAGTGTGCGCCACAGAGGTTGCCGCAAGAAAAATATTCTGGATCGGGCCGTTAATACGCCACATGATCATCATAGTCGCCATCATTGTGCCGCTGGTGATATCACCTTGTATCGCGAGGTAAGCGGACAATGCCAATGCCATCAGACCTGTAGCGGAAGTCAGTATCTGCGCCATGCCATTAATACGGGCATTCACCCGGTTGCTTATAAAATTGGCCATGATCGATTTGCCGCTTAATTCTCTGAATCGATCTTTCCATAACTTGTCTGCTCCTACAGAGCGGATGCAAGCCATATCGGACAACGTTTCGCTTAAAAATCCCCAGCGGGACGTGAGCAGCATCCCTGACTTCGCCGTTAAGATTTCGCTCAAATGACGCGAGAAAAACCAGAGCAGGATGTAAAGGAATATGGACGCCAATATTACCAGCAATATCCATGGATTGATAATGCCAATCGCCAGCAACAACAGCAGAGTTGAAGGCACCTCAAAAGCCAGCATTGAAGCCGGTCCAAGAAAGAAGTCGCGCAGACTTTCCAGATTCTTGAAGCGTCCTACCTGATTGCTGGCAGTCACATTATCGGTGGCAGATGCCGGCAGATGTATGATGCGCTTGAACAGTGTGTTGCCAAGAATATATTCAAAACGACCGCCGACAAAAGCCAGAATCCTGCTCTTCAGGTTAAGCAATAAAGCGTCTGCAGTAATTGCAGCCACCACACCTATCATAATGAAACAAGCAACCACAATATCGCCGGAAGGCAGTACGATATCGAGCGTAGACCTTACAAACAGAGGCGGAGTCAAGGCGAGCAGGGTTCCGACTATTGTAAGTGCAAATACCATGTAGAAATGCTTTTGGAAGCGCAACAAGACGCCACCGATCCAGCTCGATTCAGGACGGCGGGAATTGCGCAAGTCATCGAATTTTTGAAACCGGAATATTTCTCCTATCTCTCTGCTCGGCGTAATTTCCCTTTCAGTACGCAGAGCGCTGTCAAACACCCATAGATTTCCATTGTCCATTCGTTTAAGAACGACCATCGCTGCTTTATCAGGCGGTATGAACATACAGGGAACCAGGCGAGAATCCAGACTCGCAAGATGACCCTCAAGATGCTTGGGGAAGTGCTCCAGATTGGCCATGATCGAACATAACACTGAAACGTCCATGAGCCTTGCCATATGTGGCATGGCATCAGCCAGTTGACGCGGATGACCTTGCCATTCAACGGCTTTTAACAGTGGCAGCAAACATAAAGACAGATCGGATTCTTCGTCGAACTGGCGACGGACTACAGCAGAAAGATCCTTACTGAATTCAGGGCGTTCCGGCAGAATTGACTTGTCAGGCGAAGCTGAGTCCGGGGTAGCTGCATTGTTGCCCGGTTCGGTAATACCTTCGAACAGTTGGCCATCGACCAGGGAATAAACCTTATCGGCGAGCTTTAACATCGAAGGGCGGTGGGTCACCAGCACTATACTGCATTTTCCTTTCTGCTCAGCTATGTAGTCGAGCAGTAACTTGTCCATCTGCATATCGAGAGAAATATTGGCTTCGTCGAAAAGAATTACACTCGGTTTGCGCACCAGCGCCCTGATGACAGCAATAATTTGACGCAGCCCGGCAGGCAGCGTTCCCGCATCACCGCGACCTACAGGAGTTTCGTAGCCCAATTTCAAGCCCGACACGATCTGATTCAATCCCAACTTACGGGAGATGCTTAAGGCTTCATCCTGGAGAGTGGCATCAAACATGGTCATGTTCTCAAGAATAGTGCCGGATACGATCGTACCGACTTGCGGCAGCATGGCGATTCCTTTATAGACGCTGCTGGTGGCAAAACTGTCCAGCGGTTTGCCATCCGCCAGAACTTCGCCGGAACTGGGGCGCAACAGTCCGTTCATCAGCGATAGCAGGTTGGTTTTGCCGCTCCCGCTCGCCCCCACTATGGCAATGGTCTGTCCGGCTTCAAGTTTTAATGAAATATTGGAAAAGAATTCCGTGCGGGGAGATTTCTTTTTATCTACATCTTCATTGTTATTAACCCCTCCATGAACAGCGCTTTTTGCCAATGACTGTATTGCTCTGGAATCAGCCCCCTTAAATTTCAGGGTGATATTACGCAACTCCAGCTCTTTTGTTATCGGTGGCATTTCCGGTTTGTCCTCGTCCTTGACGTAGGGCATACCGAAAATTTTATTCAGTCTCTCATCTGCCGCAACGAAAGCCTGGTAGCGCATCCAGAGTGACAGACCACGACGGAGTGGTTGCAGTGCGCGTACAGACAGCATCATGCAGGCGGAGAGCCCGCCGGGAGTCATTTTCCCGCTTAACACTACCCATGAGCCGACAAATACCACAGCAACGATCATTATCTTTGAAAACAATGTTCCCATATTCGATGCGAGGGAGTTGCCGCGAATCAGTGCCTCACCCAGCACGGAATTTGTCTCTTGCAGGCGTTCGTAACGACGGAGCATTAACGCCTCCATCATCAACGTCTTCACCGAATAGATGCCGGAAAGTACCTCATTCAGGAATCCCAGGCGACGGTCGTCCTGAATGGTGCGTTGTCGAACCTGCTCGCGCATCCAGTTGCCAAAATGATAGATCAGAAAAGAAAACAGCAGCAGCAGGCATACCGGCACAATGAACAGCCAGCCGCCGATAAGGTAGATAAGGATAGGGTAGAGCAGCATAAATGGCAGGTCGAATAACGACAGAAGAGCCTGGCCTGAATAAAATTCGGCTACCTTGGAAGTTGCGAGGATTCTTTCTTCATGTATGCTCGGCTCATTCTCCTGGTAATCCTGCAGCGGCACCTGCATGAGTCTTTCGAGCGCAGCGATACTTGTATTGTGTTCGAAGCGGGCACCCAGCCAACTGGTAACCAGCCAATTGATCGCGCGCAATGCTTCTTCAAAAAGCAGGGCGATCAGCACACCAACAACTAAAATTGTCAGTGTCGTCAGGGACTGGTTGGCTACCACGCGATCCATTATCTGAAGAACCGTGAGCGGAAGTGCTAACGCCAGTATGTTGATCAAAAAAGCAGAGAGTCCCAATCCCGGAAGCACCCGGCGCAAATCTGGCGAACGGAATAGACGGCGCAGAGCGCTATCATTTGACGCCCCTCCAGCCATCGGATTAACGCCAGGCATTTCCAGATTTTGCTTAGAAAACGGGTTCTTCATGCTATTTACCCAGACCGGACGAGCCGATGGTTCTGCGCAACAAAGGATGGGTGAAGGTAAGCCATCCGCTCTCGCTGCAAGACAACACTCCTGACGCAACGGCCCGCTCCATTTGCGGACGCAATGTGTCAACATCTTCGCCCAGCGCGGTGGCAACCTCTTTAAGATTTGCGCCGGCGCTATTTTTAGCCACTTCGCGCAGCATATCGTGATCCAGATGCAGGCTGTCAAGACGGGCATTTATTGCCACCCGCAACGGCAACGCGAGAGACTCATCATGGTGCCGCGCCAATTCGACTGCGAATAACGGCACGCCGGCGGCAGCAGTGGTAATCTGCTGGACTTTTTGCGCGCGCCCCTTAATGGCTCCCTTACCCAGTACACTTCGTACCAGTGCCTGAATAGCTGTTGCAGGGAGGCGACGAAGGCTTATTGTTTCGGTCGGGATTGAAATGTTACTGATCATACCTTTCCGCCCCGCAAAAATTACCAGCTTTCCGCTCGCAACCGCATTTGATCCAGCAGTGATAAGCAGAGTTTGCTGCTCTTTGACCAATAAATGAAAATCATCGATCACAACGAGAGCAGGCCGTTTTACGTTTTTGGTCTTCAGCAACGCGACAAGCTCTTCCACTGAACATTCAGTTTCTCTTGAGGTATCGTAAAGCGAACCACCCAGCACTGAGGGTAAACTGCGGTAATAGGATACTGTGCCCTCCTGCTGGCGACCTTTCTTTGCAATGGCCTCGCAGAGGCATGATTTGCCCATACCCATCTCACCTGTTACCAGAATTAACCGGCCACTTCCTTTAGCAGCTTCAGTCAGCGCTACTTTAAGCATGGCTAATTCATCGCTTCGTCCAACCAACTGATAAGCAGGTCGCGCACCGGTCCAATGCAGTTTTTTAAGTTCGGAAAAAAGCAAGTTGGGAAACAGCTCTTTACTCCCCCCTATGCCAAACAGTTCGATGAGATCCAGCGCTGTTGAATCGAATACGAATTGCCCCGCAGGAACGTCGTTCAATAACTCACGGGCAGAGGCAATTGCAGCGCTGGCGATGGCTTCTCCGGTCCAGCCGCCGAAACGTCGCATGCTTGCAAAGGCGATCCCTGCGGTCATTCCGCCGCGCAAACTTTTCGCTGCATCACCATAGATATCCATCAAGTCGTCATAAACTTGACGCGCTGCTTGCAGGGCGACAGCCAGATCGTATTCAGTAACACGCTGAATGCCGAAAATGAGGTCTCCGGCATTGCCGTTGCGCGCCAGAAAAACGGCGTCATTAGCAGAGGCAATAGCAGCCAGAGAACCGTACATGAGCTTCACTGGAAGGTGGCCGGCATCAGCAGGGAGTGCAATGCTGAGTACAACACAGGGGCGATTATCCAGCAGATCAGCCATCGGCAGGGTTGAAGCACGGCTTTGCTCCGCCTGAAAAATATCTATGCCGTGCGACACCGCCATAGCGCGGTTGCTGACTTGTAATTTTTTGAATATAGCAACGATATGCTGCTTGACCGTGCCAAGGCCAATCCCCAACTCTTGTGCAACAGCCTTGTTTACCTTGCCTGCCTGTAACAGTTTTAGAATCTGGTGCTGGCGCTGACTCAGGCCCGGCTTTGTATTCCGCTGCTCTTCACTCATGGATTTGACCCCTTTACAGGTTCGCGACCAGTTGCCGAGAGCGTCTGTACACTCTCTTTCTCCGCAAACGATTGTGAGGATATGACGCTGCAACGCTGTAGCCCGGCACGCAAGATTGTGCAGAAATCCTCTGCCGTCTGTTTTTCGAGAAATTTGGCGATAAATAATTTATACACAAAATCACGCTCTTCACGAGCCGAGTTTACGTGGGCTTCACTACGGGGAAGAATTATTTTGTTTTTCATCTGAGCGGGAAACTGTGCAATCAGATTACGCCAAGCGGCGGCGATGTTGTTGCCGTAATAGACATCGGACATTGCTACCAGCCAGAATTTATCTTGTTCTTCAACAGCGTACTGACCGGTTTTCAGTGGATTGAGTTTTTTTACACCGCTGTCAGGTGGAGGTGCAGTTGTCGTTTTGGCTGGAGCGTCATCCCAGGTGGTAGAGATTAGCTGCTGCGCTAAAGTGGCTGGGGGAACAAATTCCCCCTTTTCGGCGATAGATTCTGAAGAGACAACAGTGCAACGTTGCTGCCCTGCAGTCAAAATGGCACAATAATCTTCGGCAAACTGTTTGTACGGGAAGCTTCCGACATATAAGCGGTACCAGGAGGCGCGTTCCTTATCCAGCGCTTTTATCTGCCCCTGTCGTTGCGGAAATAGATAATAGTTGCCGGTCTCATGAGGGAAACGACTGCTTAAATCTCGCCACGCAGGTAATACAGCTCCACCGTCATACACGCCGGAGAGTTCCACAAGCCAATGAGTCTCCTCCTTTTTAAACAAACGCCCGGTCCAGTCGATGCTTCCAGGTTTATTAGCCTCGTCGGCTGCGGTTGACAAATCATCATTTGCTATACCACCGCCAAGCGCACTGAACAGATTGATCAAGCTGCGGTAACGATCCATGCGTACATTGTACAACTCGTCCGAGTTGCGCTGATATGTGCGTTGAGTGTCCAGCAGAACCAGATAGTCAACGGCTCCGGCCATGAACGTTTCCTGACTGTAATTCCATGCACGCAGGGAGGAATCAACTGACCGTTCCTGTGCTTCCAGGCGCTTGGCCGTAAAGTTTAGCTCCGTTAGTGAGTTATCAACTTCGCGCACCGCGTCATAGATAACACGTATGTATGTTTCCAGAAGCTCTTCATATACTGCCTGGGCAAATTCAACCTCTCTGTTGCGCTTTCCGCCATCGAATATACTCAACGAAAGATTGGCTATACTATCCCATAACAGTGCCTGCGGTGATAAGAGCCGCGACAGGTATCTGCTGCCGTAGCCTATCTGGGCAGTCAGATCCAGCGGGGGGAGTATCCGGGCGCGGGCAACATCGATATCCGCATCAGCAGACAACAGACGAGATTCAGCCGCTCTTACGTCAGGTCTGCGCAACAGTAACGCCGACGGCATATCAGGGAGTATCTGCGGGAATTTGACCGAGCTCAACCCGCTTTTGGAGAGCTTCATTTCCACAGGTGGCGAACCGATAAGCGCCGCCATGCGGCTTAGCACAATTTCACGTTGTTGTCCGAGTACCGGAATGGTTGCCATAACTGCATAGACAGCCGCCTTTTGCTGTTCCAAATCCGTAATCGTAGCGTCGCCAATTTTGCGACGTCCGTCTACCGATACAAGCATCTCGCTTAAGGATTTTTCGGTATCGAGCGCAACCCGCAGACGGTCATTGAGTGATAGGTACTCGATGTAAGCGACGACCAGATCGGCCACCACTTTTCTCTGCATGTCGTCACGCTGGTAAGTGGCACGCAGCAGTTGTGACTCGGCAGAGTCATACAAGGCTGCCTTTTCTCCCCAAATGTCAGGGCGCCAGGCGCCTTTAAGGCTGAACTGATGCATGGTAAGGGCGGTATTGCCACTTGCTTTGCCGCGTCCTACGCCACTTTCCGGGTATGTTGCACTGTACTCGGCAGGAATGGAGAGGGTCGGCAGCTTATCGGCTCCTGCCTGACTGAGCCGCGCCTTGCTTTGTGCAATGCGTAATGTCGATATCCTTAGATCAGGATTGTTGGCCAGCGCGCGATCCATCAAGCTGTTTAACTCATTACTCCCCAGCAACCGCCACCATTGGGTCAGCTTCGCATTCAGCAACAGTGATGATGTGTTTGTGGGGGGTTGTGGACTGCTTAAAGCATCCGGTACATCTACGGCACTCTTGGCTTTGGCGAATTGCGCCGGAAGGTTGATCGGAGGTATGTCATATTTGTCGCGCTTGATGGCGCAACCTGATAGAAGAAAAAAAACCAGTGCTGCGAGTAGAATGTTTAGATTGTATGGGAATTGGATGTGATTTATTTTTTCCACGCGCCGGGGATTCCCCTATAGAAGAATGAATTTACCACAGGTGCAAGTTCCATCACTGTGTCAAGATTTTGTATCCCTGACAGGGCATATATCATCCCTGTTACATGGTCCGTCTGGTTAGGTTCTATCCGGTTCAGTTCCGAAAAGTATCTGAACGCCTCTTTGCAGCGATCATTACGCAGATAATACCAGGCGAGCGCTGTAAGAGCCGCACGGTCTTCAGGATTCAATTTCAGCATTGCTCCAGCAAACTCTTCTACCTTGTCAGGCTCGGTTTCAAGGAGAGTAAACACATTGACCTTAACTGTTGCAGAGGGCTGACCAACAGGAATTTGCGCTGCAATCGATAGCCCAGGAAGCAGGCATTCCGAAAAAAGCAGAGCAACAAAAATTAACATTGTCGAGTAAAGTTTCATAGCAGTCCCGTATAACATAATTATGCGAATAAATATATAGCATAGAATGGGATTGTCATTACACAGACAGTGATTAAATGTGACAAGTTGTGACAGAAAAAAGGGTAGCTATCTGAGAAGAGTGGCCATCAGTCGATGGTAATCAGTGCGGAAAAGCAGTAACCGACCGCGTGGGCGGTCCTTATCGGGGAATCCTGGCCGGTATTGGTGATTTTAGCCCGCAGGCGACGAACCAGTGAGTCGAGGGCACGAGCACTGTGTTCGTCACTGCGGTTGTAGAGACTCGCCAACAGGAGATCGCGATTGACGACCCGTCCTGCTTTGCAGGCCAGCAGCTCTATGAATTGCAGTTCCAGCGAAGTGAGATGGATGACTGCGCCGGCGGCTGTTTTTAACTGCCAGGCTTTCCGGTGCAGATGCCAGGCTTCACTGTTTGAGGAGATGTTGTCGGGATGCTTTTGCCGTTCTCCGGCAACAAGGCTATTGACGGCAGCCAGCAGTTCCTGAGCGTCAACCGGCTTGACAAAATAGTTGTGGGCACCGGCGGTGTAGCCGCGCACCCGATCTTCGACCCCCAATAGTGCGGTGAGAATGATAATCTTCATGACAGTGTTGGCACGCAGATACTCTGCCAACACAAACCCGCTCTGGTCCGGGAGGGTAACATCGACGATGGCGACGCTATAAGATGTTTTGGGCAGAGCCGCATAGCATTCAAGACAACTGCCGACGCCGGTTACCGTGAATCCGGCCAGGGTGAGATAGGCAGCCATGCTTGTACGCAGGTCGAGATCATCTTCAACAAGCAGAATATGAATGGTGTCATCGGCAGAAGTCATGCGGAATCAGCTCCGAGAGATGGTTATAATTTCAATGTATCCCCACTATACGACCCTGAGCCTGCATTTGCATAGTCCACAGGATGTGACAAATTGTGACTAAATGTGACTGGCAAAATCAGGTGCAGAGGGGAGAATAACCGTTGCGATAACGCCACTCGGAATGTTATGGCGCAGCTCAAAGCATCCGCCATGCGCCGAGGCGATCCTCTCCACCAGATACAGGCCTAAGCCGGTCCCGTCGGTGGCGGTACCGCTTCTCCCTCTTTTGAACCTGAGTCGCACATATTCCAGCTCATCCGCGTTTATGCCACTCCCCTGGTCAGCGACCGATATGCGGATCTGCTGACCGCCACTTTCCAGAGTGATGTTGATCGGCTTCGGCATGTCACCATACTTGACAGCATTTTTTATCAGGTTGAACAGAGCCGTTTTCAACTGGGCGCGGTCTCCCAGAACAAACAGCAACTTTTCGGTGTTGGCTGGCAGATTCACTGTCGCATCGTGCCAGAAAGCCAGGGCTTCGTCGCGTACCTCGGCCAGAAAATCAGCCACCTCGATCCGCTCGTACTGCTTTGTGTTTGCAGCAGGCTCTGTCAGACGGGAGACGCCCAGGGAGGTCTCCACCACTTCCACCAGACGGGCAACAGCCCGCTGCATGTAGTCAATGCCGGTTTTCCGCATCGTATCATCGGTATTTATGTCGCGCAGGATATCAAGGTTGGTCTTGATGATGGCAAGCGGCGTTCGATACTCGTGGCTGACCATGTCGACAAATAGTACCTGCCTCTCCAGGGTTTCTTTAAGCTTTTCCTGTTCGCCGCGCAGTTCAACAGTCATCTCCTTCGCCATTTCCATCGAATTCTGTTCTGCATCCCGTGCGGCGGCAATAGCGCGTTCTTCTGCCAAACGGAGCCGCTCTGTCAGTGCCAGGGTCATCATTACCATGTTCGCCAGTGATGCGATCTGGACACCGAAGACGTTCCACCACGCTAATGGTAACAGGCCAAGAACACGGAGCATCTGTGCCAGGTAGCCGAGGTTGCTGATCCCAAAGGCGGCAAAATATAGCTTCCCAGCCGGTTCCTGCTTAAGAACTGCGGCAAGGCTGAGCCACGTCATAAGCAATATGATGCCAATAATGCCGATCATGGTAAACGGGGCAACCAAGCGATAAAAATCAAGTGGTATAGACAAAATGGTTATGGCGCCGATGATGATCATGAACCAGAAGTAACAACTGGCAAAGCGGCTATGGATTGTAGTGAACAGACGCATGGCAAAAAAGCAAAACACGATGATTGACGCCCCTGCCAACGCACCGACCAGATAGTCGGAAATATGATGGGCGTGGGCTGGCCAGAGGGTGGAAATCAAGCCATTCATGCCGAGCTGCTGGCCGAATAAGCAAAAAATATAGAGCCCGAAGTAGAAGAACAGCCGGTCGCCGATGCGCAGGAAATAAATCAGGTTCACCACCGCTATTACCAGAGCAATTCCGAGGTAAGCGCCTTGATGTATCAGGTAATTTGTGTTGTAGGTCAGAAGAGCAGCGGTTGTGTACAATGCTCCCTCAAGAACAAGGGTGCTGCTGGTGTGAACCTGTATCAGTATGGTAGTTTCTGCATTTGATGGCAGGGCGACTGGCAGGATAAATTCAGGGTGCACCACCGGACGCTGGGCGACCGGAACATGGTCACCAAGACGGATTTCCCTGTATGACGAAGGCTGTGAAGCATCGGCGCCATTTTGTACAAAGACGTTGATAACGTCAATATAGGCTGGTCCGAGCCTGAGCCAGACCTGTTCCGGAAAACTGTCTGAACGAGTGACACTGGTGCGCAGCCAGGCAGTATCATTGGTATAGCCTCGATTGAGATTGCCGGGAATGGCGGTAAAACGGCTGGCGTTTTGAGGTGCGAGAACATCGCTCAAAGTCAGTTTGCCGCCGGGGTCGATCAGCATATCAAAGTGGCCGGCCAGCTCTGCTTGTGATTCGGTAGATAGTATCAGAGGCGGCTGTGCAGTTGATAAATCGGGGGAAAATAACAAAAATATGGCCGTCACTAATGACAACAGAGCCAAGAGACGAAGGCGACGAAGCGCTACCACTCCCATAAAAACATAGAGTTAAGGCTGTTCAGTTGCGCAGTCGCGATACTATTTCTCATGGCATCACTCATTCAATCTCGTCCCGGCTCGTGCCGGTCAAATAGTATTTAGTTTGCTGTAAACAGTTTGAAAGTGAATGTCAAGAATTCAAATATCAATCCGGACATTCGAGAAACTTCCTCGGATTGTATCTTTCTCTATTTTTCAATCCAGAAACAATGTACCGTAGTCGGGAGCCGCACAGGACAGACCCTAAAGGTTTTCAAAACCTTTAGGGTCTATAAGAAGTCATCTTTAAAGCAAAATGGAGTAACAATGATTACCGAAACCATACGCCTCACCCAGAGTGTCAAGGGGGCCGGGTGTGCCGCCAAACTTGCCCCAGGAATTCTCGACAAAGCGCTCTGCGGACTTGATTTGCCGGTTGACCCGAATCTCCTCGTCGGTCTTGAGCACGCTGATGATGCGGGAGTTTACCGGGTGTCGGACGATCTCGCTCTGGTGCAGACGGTTGATTTTTTCCCGCCGATGGTTGATGATCCCTTCAGTTTTGGCCAGATAGCCGCTGCAAACGCTCTGAGCGATGTTTATGCGATGGGCGGAGTGCCGAAGACCGCGATGAACATAGTGGCCTTTCCGGCTAAAACCATGGACATCTCAATCCTGCGCACTATTATTGAAGGTGGGCTGAGTAAGATGCGCGAGGCGGGAGTCGTTCTGGTAGGCGGACATACCGTAGAGGACAGCGAACTTAAATATGGCCTTGCAGTGACCGGATATATCCATCCTGACCGAATCCTGACAAAAAAAAAGCTGCAGTGCGGGGATAGCCTGATTCTTACCAAGCCGCTTGGCACCGGAATTATTACCACCGCCATTAAAGCCGGGCTTGCCGATCAGGCCTTGACTGACAAAGTTACTCGGGCAATGGCGACCCTCAACCGTGATGCTGCTTTGATCATGGATGATTTTACAGTACATGCCTGTACCGATATCACCGGCTTTGGTTTTCTGGGGCATCTGGCCGAAATGGTTGTGGATTCCGGTCACGGAGTGCGCATTACCGCCTCTGAAGTGCCGATGTACCCCGAGGCGCTGGAGTGGGCCGCCATGGGGCTGATTCCGGCTGGCGCGTATAACAACAGAAGTTTCCGGGGAGCTTTTGTCGATTTTGCTTCTGACGTGCCGCGGGAAGTTCAGGATCTCCTCTTTGATCCGCAGACATCGGGGGGCTTGCTGATTGCCGTTGCAGCCGGAGAGGCGAAGCGACTCGTAACTGCCTTGAAAGCGAAAGGTATTGACTGTGCAGCGATTGTCGGTGAAGTGGTTGCGGAGCCGGTTGACAGGATTGTAGTGAAATAAATTTATTGAAACCTAAAAACTGCACTTCCACCACAGAGTCACTGAGAACACAGAG